>JAMCRM010000315.1 GCA_023380575.1 Acidobacteriota bacterium
GCTGCAGAAAGCCTTCATGATCCCGCCCGGCCTGGCTTTCATGAGCGTCAGTCCCAAGGCCTGGAAGTTCGCCGAAACCGCAACGCTGCCGCACTACTACTTCAACCTGAAGAAGGAAAGGAAGAGCGGTGAGGCCGGCGAATCCAGTTGGACGCCTTCCACGGCACTGATTCTGGCCATGGCGGAAGCGCTCCGCTACATCAAGCAGGTGGGCATGCCGAAGTTGGTGGAGAACGCCCAACTGCTGGCGAAAGCCACGCGGGCGGCCGTCCAGAAGCTCGGCCTGGAGTTGTTCGCCACCTCGCCGGGCTCGTCGGTGACCGCCGTGCGGGCACCCCAGGGCATGGACTCCGGGGTAATCGTGAAGGAGTTCCGCAACCGCTTCGGCGCGATCATCGCCAACGGCCAGGGCACCATGAAGGGACAGATCTTCCGCGTCGCCCACCTGGGCTACTTCGATTTTGCGGATCTGTTTTCCGTCATTGCGGGCCTGGAAATCATTTTGTACGCCAACGGTGTTCCGGTAGAGTTTGGCGCGGGAGTGGCGGAAGCACAGCGCGTCTACGCCGCGGCCGCCCTCCAGCCGAAGCAGACGGGAGCCAGTCTATGAACATCCTGATCGCCGAACCGATGGCGGCCGCCGGCATCGAAATGTTTCGGTCCGTTGCCGGATGGAATACCATCGTTTCCAACCCTAAAGAATACGCCCAGCATCTGCCCGAAGCGGATGCCCTGCTGGTGCGCTCCGCGGTCAAAGTGAACAAGGACGTGCTGGCCCAGGCGCCGCGGTTGCGCGTCATCGGCCGCGCCGGGGTGGGGGTGGACAATGTGGACCTGCCCGCCGCCACCGCCGCCGGCGTGCTGGTGATGAATACTCCGGGCGGCAACGCCATCTCCGTGGCCGAACATACCCTGGCGCTCATGCTGGCCATGGCGCGCCGTATTCCGCAAGCCAACCTCTCCACCAAGTGCGGCAAGTGGGAAAAGAAGAAGCTCATGGGTAATGAGCTGCGGGGCAAAGTGCTGGGCATCCTGGGGCTGGGGAGCATCGGCCGCGAGGTGGTGCGGCGCGCCGCGGCCTTTGAAATGCGCATCCTGGCGCACGACCCGTACGTGACCTCGCAGATTGCCAAGGACCTGGGCGTGTCCCTGGTAGACCTGGATACGCTTTACGCTGAAAGCGACTACATCACGCTCCACATGGCGCTGACGCCGGAGACCAACCGCGTCCTTTCGGAGGCGGCGTTTGCGCGCATGAAGGCGGGCGTGCGCATCGTTAATTGTGCGCGCGGCGAACTGATTGACGAAGAGGCCCTGCGCCAGGCCATCGAAAGCGGCAAGGTGGGCGGGGCGGCCCTCGATGTCTTCCTGAAAGAACCGCCGCCGGCGGGTTACCCGCTCTTGCAGTTGGATCCGGTGGTGGCCACCCCGCATATCGGCGGCTCTACCGAGGAGGCCCAGGAAATCGTCGGCGTGCGCATCGCCGAACAGGTAGTCGAGTATCTCAAAAGCGGTGTGGCTATCAACGCCGTGAACATGCCGGCGCTCTCGCCGGACCAGTACCGCACGCTGGAGCCGTATATTTCGATGGCCGGGCGCCTGGGGCAGTTTGCCGCCTACATCGCTTCCGGCAATCCGAAATCGGTGCGGCTGGCCTATTGCGGACGCATCGGGGATAGCAGTACCCACCTGCTCCGCAACGCCGGAGTGGCGGGCGTGCTCAGCCGCTCCTCAAGCAAGCAGCGCGCCAACCTCGTGAACGCCATGGAACTGGCCTCGCAACGCGGTTGGGAAGTCGTGGAACGGCACGAGCGGCGCAACGGCCATACCGACTCCATCGTGCTCGAACTGGAAACCGATGCCGGTGTTACCACCGTGGAAGGCGTGGTGCTGCTGGGCAAAGCCCGCCTCATTCAGGTGGACGGCATATACTGCGAAGCGTCCCTGTACGGCGATCTCCTGTTTATGAAGAACCAGGACGTGCCGGGTGTGATTGGGCATGTCGGCACGGTTCTGGGCCGTAATCAGATCAATATCGCCAACTTCTCCCTGGGCCGCCGCGAACAGGCTGGCGCTGAGGGCCAGCCGCTAGAAGCCGTCGCACTGGTGAGCACGGACGGCCTGGTACAAGAAAGCGTGCTGGCGCAACTGCGGGAGAATCCCGCGGTAAAACTAGCCCGCTCGGTAGCCTTGGAGGACTAAGCGGCCTCGTTTAAATAGGGCAGGCGAAACCAAAACCGCCTGCCCACCAACACCACCCATCCTGCCGCCGAATCAAGGGTCTGCCGAACCCTGCCCGCCAGCAGGTTGAGGGTGAATGGCTTGGATAGTACGTCCCGCAGTTCGGGCGGCACCCGTTTCAGTCCAGGCTGGTTTCCGGGTCGCTCGTGAATTGCGCATTTCCGGCTCCGGCGACAGGAGAAGGATGGTTTCCGAGCCCCGTGGCGCCGGGGTGCTTTCCGATGGACGCATTTGCGTGGTTGGCATTCTATTTGTGAGTTTGCCTACTATCAAGCGGGGGCTTCGGGAACACGTGCGTTCTCACACACAATCGCTGGATGGTTACGCCTTACTATGGTTCCACCCGGGGTTTGCGCCATGGAAACTAAATGCATCCTCATCGTGGACGACGATCCATCGGTACTGCGATTTATGACTCACGTGCTCACCAGATTCGGTTATTCGGTAGTACCGGTTTCGAGCCCGGAACAGGCCCTCTCTGCTTTCACTTCTCAGAGCCGGGTGATCGATATGGTGATTTCGGATGTGATTATGCCGCGGATGACCGGTCCGGACCTGATCGAGCGGATCCGCGCCGAGCGACCCGACGTCCCGGTGTTGTTCACCTCCGGTTTCAGCAGCACGGATCTAGTGCAATCCCGCGTCGTTCAGAGGGGCATGGCGCTGCTCGATAAACCGTTCTCCATTGCCGCGCTGTTGAGCAAAACGCGAGAGATGCTGGAGGGCCGCCAAGCCGGCGCGGGATAAACGGCCGGCGCAAGAAAGTGCGTCGGAATTGCATGCTACAATCCGTGCCATGGTGGGATACTGCGCTGGCGGAGTTGCCTGCGCCGCGGCGGCCTTCATGGCCTGGGCGGTGCGCGGGCGTTCGGCCGCGGTATTCGGTCCTTCCATCTGGCACGGGCCGCGAGACCGGGCGGCGGTGGCGCTGACGTTCGACGACGGACCCAGCGAAACCACCCCCTACCTTCTCGACCTGCTTGCCCGCCACGGCGCGCGCGCCACTTTTTTCCAGTGCGGCGCCAACGTGGAGCGTCTGCCGGCCGTTGCGCACGCGGTGAGCGCGGCCGGTCATGAGATCGGGAACCACAGCCATACCCACCCGTATTTCCATTTTCAAAACGGGGCGTTTCTGGAAAACGAACTCGCGCGCGCGCAGCAGGCCATCGCCGCCGCCGCGGGAGTGACGCCCGTGCTCATGCGCGCCCCGTTCGGAGTACGCTGGTTCGGTCTGCGGCGGGCGCAACGCCGCCTCGGGCTGACGGGGGTAATGTGGACCGTAATTGGCTAT
>JAMCRM010000316.1 GCA_023380575.1 Acidobacteriota bacterium
CTCATTCCCTACGGCCAAGGGTACGAGGGTGCGCACCACATCTCCGATGGCTCCTACGGTTATAAGCTGCTGACGCTACTCAATCTGCAACCGGACTGCGAGCTGGTGGCGGGCTACGTTCTGGGCGGATTGCAGGAGAGCGAAATCACGATGCTGCGGCGCCTGCTCAAGCGGCTGCAGGAAAAGGTCGCACCGCTGCGGGAGTGGCTCAAGATTCTGGTAATGGACCGCGGCTACTGGGGCACGGATTTGTTCTACGAACTCAAGCGGGATTACGGGATCGAATTCGTGAGCCGGATCCGGGATGACAAGCTGGAGATCAACGGCGCGATCCAGCGGCAACTGGAAGAGGCGGACCGGCGCTGGACGACGATCGAAGAGGAGCGGCAGTTCTCGGGACGCCGGGAACAGCAGCGCGTGCGCCTGACTGTGTTGCGCCCGATCACCCTGATCAGCGATGAGACCAAGCGTCAGATCGAGGTAAACGTGGTGGTGGCGGTGCAGTCGCATCTGGACGGCTCTCCCATTCTGGACAAAAAGGGCAAGGATATTTCGGCCAGCCGGTATGTGACGAGTTTGCGGCCGGGCCCCTGTGGAAAGAAGGTGCGTGGGTTTTACCGCGGGCGTTGGGGCATTGAGAACCAGGGGTTTCGCGCGCTCTCGCAGACTTGGGATATCAACCGTCCGGCCGGGCATAGCTATGGGGCGGTATTGGCCCGGCTGGTATTCGTGTTCATGATCTACAATGCCGCCCACCTGTTCAAAAAGCAGAGTGAGCATCGGCCGGATTTCGCCGAAGATCTGCGGCGCCGACGCCATTACGGTCCGGGGCGGCAGTTAGCCGGGGCGGCTGCTGTGGTGTTGACCGAATCCGGCGCCTGCTGCGGGATGAGGGTTCAGGACTTGCTGCGCCTGTACAAACAGCGCCTGAAGCGGGCTATGCAGCAGGACGCCGCAGCGGGCCGGTCCTTATCGGAGATCCTGGACAAACTCGATACCACCTGAGAGCGCAAACAACGGACCGGGCATGACGGCGCGGATCCACTACGGCCTCCAGAAACAGCGTGGGAGCGGGGCTTCGAGTGGAGCTCGCGGCGCGCAGATCTTTGACAACCAGTGTGCACTCGCCGGACTCCATTTGTGCCGGTTCAACCCCGCGCTGCTGCTGTGGGTGCAGGAACTTTCAATTCTTCAGATCCGGATGGCGCGCGGTTGACATTGCCCTGGGCTGTTTGTTGTAATAGTTCTCGTCCGCTGCCTTGCTCCTCAGTAGCTCAATGGTAGAGCATTCGGCTGTTAACCGAAGGGTTGTAGGTTCGAGTCCTACCTGAGGAGCCAATCAAATCAATCACTTACAAGCCTCCAATCCCCTGAAAATCTAGTTCACCCGGTCCGCTGTGGGGACTTTTGTGGGGACACCATCCGAATTTCCCACCACCCCGGCTTCGATTGTGGGGACTTCGGTGGGGACCGCCGCCTTTTCTTCCGCCGGCTTCGGGTCCGCCTTCTTCGCCACGATTGACTCAAGCGCCGTCCGCTTCGCTTCCATGCGGATATGGGAGTAGTGCTTCAACATCTGCTTCGAGACGTGTCCGGCAATGTCCCGGATGGTTTCGTCACCCGCGCCGCTTTCAGCCAGGTCCGTTATCAGGGTGTGCCGGTTATCGTGCCACCGCCCCGTTACCTTCGCCTTCGCCTTCACGTTGTTCCATGAGGTCTTGAGCGTAACCATCGGCTTCGTAGGATCAAGCGGCCTCTTCTGTCCCGTTGCCGGTGTGCCGATCCGCGCCGGGAAGACGTACCATTCCGGCTTCATGGTGTGGAATCGCTTGGTGTACCACTTCGAGTACTCCACCATCGCTTCCAGCAAATCGGAGTTCAGGGGAATGGTCCGGCCTTCGCCGGCTTCGGTCTTGCTGTCTCCCACGGTCAGATACGCCTTGAACAGATCCATACGGCCCCACTGAAGACCGCGAATCTCCGCGTCCCGCATCCCCGCGTTGAGTGCCAGCATCAGCGCCGGGTAGATCGCAGGGGACCGCGCCGCCCGCGCCGCCGCCAGTAGCGCGGTCTTCTCTTCAGGGGTGTACGCCTTGCCCACCTGTTCCCGTATCGCCAGCTTCAGCGCCTTCTGCCGCCGCAACCGCGCCCGGATCGGTTCGCCCGCTTCGCCCAACAGCCGCAACAGGAATCCCACTTCTTCGTTGATGGTTTTCGGCGCCGCCTTCTCTTTCAGGCGCGCGGTCTGGTAGTTCTTCACGGTCTTATCCGTCACGTCAACCGCCATGAGTTCCCCCAAGTGCCGGGTGACGTTCCCCACCGCATACTCAGCGAACGTGAAGGACCGATGGCGCAACTTGTACTCTGCCAGGTACGCCGCCGCCAGTTCCTTCATGCTCTTGATGCGTTCATCGCGGGTGTCTTCAAGTCCGTTGAATCCCTCTTCGAGTTCCCGCCGCCGCTTCTGTTCCGCCAGCTTCGCTACCGTCTTCGAGTGCGTCTTCACCGATTCCCGGACCCGCCGGCCCGCGAAGACGAATTCGTACCACCAGACCTTCCCCCGCTTGAAGACCGCCATGTTACGCTTCCACCTTTCCCGGTTCCCCATCTTCGAGAAGCCGATTCATCCAGTCCCGCCACTCTTCCACGTTCGCCGTGGTACCCGCGTCCGCCGCTATGCGGTTCCAGTCCGGTTCGTCATGGACCCGGATGTAATCCCGGTCCGGGTCCTTCGGGACGAAGTAGAAGGCCACGAACATATCGAACCACCGCGCCATCGCGTAAGCCTGTTGCATAGTGCATCCGAAGCGAAGCGCCACGCGCGCGAAGCTCTCGATATTGCCGGTCTGCCTCACTTCGTTCATGAAGTCGATTACCGCCGCTTCCCGGAGTTCGCCTTCCCAATCGGGAATCTCCAGGTCCGGCAATTCGCCAGGCTCGGGAGGGTTCGCAAGGTCCACGCCGCCCCGCATCGAAGCCGCCGGCATCGGTGCCCGCCGTCCGCCTTTCTGTCGAAGGTTCCCCCACCAGCCGCCGCGCCACGAACAGACGTTCGCCTTCACCCATGCCACCGCTTCCGCCCGATTCACCTTCCCGTCCGGCCTCACGGGAAGCCCCATCCCGCAAAGTTGCGAGATTCGCGCGCGGGACAAGTCCAGTCCCCGCGCCAACTCCGCCTTCGTGATTACGTCAGTCATTCGCCGCCCCCGTGAAGTGGAAACCTGTTAAGTGGATTTTCGGGTCTGTGTCTAGCGCGGTGGTGCCATCGGGATACCCCCGGCGGAAACTCGAATGGAAGGACCCGCCGCGCGCCGTCATTGCTCCCGCTCCGGTTTGTCTTCCAGTTCGCGCCTCAGTTGCTCTTGCCGATCCGCCGGCAACTTCTCCAGTTCGGCTTTCAGTTCGGCCACCTTCCGCTCAAACCATGCCCGGTCCTTCGCCGCCGCCTTCTTCTTCGGCTTGCCCGCCGCCCTCGAATCTTGCCGTTTTCCCTTCATACCGTACCTTCAAAACCTACAAAACCTATGCCGCTCGGAGTGCTTCCGCCACATACTGAAACCGCCATGCCGTACCGCGCCGGGTGGTGAAGCCTTGGCGGTTCAGTTCGTCCGCAATCTGCCGGGTGGTGCGGCCCGCCGCCTTCAATTCGCGGATACGGGACAGGATGCCTTGCTCCGCCGGGTCCGCTTCCAGGTGTAAGCCGTCCGCCGCCATGCGGAATCCGAAGGGGACCGTCCCCACACGCTCACGGTTCGCCCGCTTGTGGTGCATGGCGTCCCGCGTCCGCTCTCCGATGGCTTCCCGCTCCCACTGAGAAACCGCCGTCATGATATTGAGCACCAGCCGGCCCGCCGCCGTGCCCGTGTCCAGTGATTCGGCCACACTCACCAGGGACACGCCGCGCCGGGTGAACCGCTCCAACAGTTCGGCAAGGTCCTTCAC
>JAMCRM010000317.1:0-2510 GCA_023380575.1 Acidobacteriota bacterium
TTGGCGCCCAGGCAAGGCCGAGGCGCGGATCGAAGTTGTTCCGGTCGGGGAAGTACCACGGCGTCCCGTGCGGGCAGAACCCCCGGCATTCATACATGTCAAACACCCGGTAGCGGCCGGCCACCTCGCTGTTCACTCCGTAGTACTCATAGCGCAGGCCGAGGTTCAGGGTCAGTTCGGAATTCACCTTGAAGTCGTCCTGCACGTAGGCGAAGTAGAACCACTTGCGCGTGCCCAGCAGGGCGTTGCCACTGTTGATGGCCACGGTGTCCACCGCATTGTTCAGGAATGCCGTACGGTTCGGATAGCTGACCGAAAACGAACCGTAGAGCGGATCCCCCACGTTGACGTGCGCGCGCCGGATCTCGCCGCCGGTCTTCAGCGTGTGCCGGCCGCGCGTAATCGCCAGATTGTCGATGAGAGAGTACGAGGTGCCCGTCTCGACTGCCCAGTTCGAATCGTTCAGGGTCTGGAAACCGGAAATGCTGATCGTCTCCTTGAAGGGCCCGTACGAATAGCGGTTCAGCGGGGCACGGTTGATGCCAGCCTTCCACTCGTTGATTACGGTCGGTGTGAAAATGCGCTGGTACTGCATGACGAAGTGGGTCGGCCGCAGGTAAGACGTCTCGCGGTCCCCTTCGAGCGCCGAGACCGGATCGTCCACTACGCCGTTATCCGTGTTGAAGCGGGCGTACAGGCTGTTGTTGTCGTTAAAGCGGTGGTCAATGCGCAGCGTCCCGGAATCCTCGCGCCAGGAGTTGCTGCGGTTTGCTTCATAGCGGTCGATATCGGGTGCCGAGGTGCGGATCGTGCCCGCCGGATAAGCGTTGAGGATCTGCTGGATATCCGGATTCGTGGCCTGGGCGCGAAACGCCGCGCTGGGCACGTCCGCGCGCATCGTCTCGGACAGGCGCTGCCGCATGCCTTCATAATTGGCGAAGAAGAAGGTCCGGTTCTTCACGATGGGACCGCCGGCGCTCCCTCCGAACTGGTTCAGCCGGAACGGCTGCTTCGATGTATCGAAGGGATTGCGGGCGTCCATGTGGTCGTTCCGGAAGAACTCGAAAACACTGCCGTGAAACTCGTTCGTGCCGCCCTTCGAGACCAGGTTGATCTGCGCGCCGCCGCCCGAGCCGGATTCGGCCGAATAAAGGCTGGAGTTCACCCGGAATTCGGCGATCGTATCCGTGCTGACGATCAGGCGCAGGTCCGCTTCCTGGGTCTGATCTTTCACGCCGCTGGCATCGAGGCCGTCATACATGAAGTTGTTGTCGTCATTCGACCGCCCCGCGAACCGGATGCTTCCCATGTCGCCCGCGCCGGTATTGATGGCGCCCGGCGCCAGTGCCAGCAGGCTGGCCCAGTGGCGGCCGTTCAGCGGAATCTCCCGCATCTGCTGCGAGGCGATCACCGTGCCAATGGCGGCCGACTCGCGCTCCAGCGCTATGGCCTGGGCTTCGACCGAGACCGTCGTCGTTTCCACCGCGATCTGCAAGCTCAGGTCGAGGGTGCGGTTATCGCCCACCTGCAGGCGCACATCGTTAACCACCAGGGTCTTGAAGCCCTGCTGCGACGCGGTGACTGTGTAACTGCCGATAGGCAGGCCCGCAAACGTGTACGTCCCCGAGGGGCCGGTCTGGACCTGCCGGTGCGAGCCCGTGTCCGGCGCCGTGATCTCGACCTTCGCGCCGGGGACCACAGCCCCGCTAGGGTCGGTGACAGTGCCGACCAGCGTGGCACGATCCACCTGGGCGAACGCATTCGCCACAAAAAAGAACATCGCCGCGATCAAAAACAGCGACACCGCACAATTTCGCATCAATAAAATTCCACGCTGCACGTGCAACCTCCATTCGAGACGGTAGTGGGATGGTGGGAATTTGAAAAGTCCCGGCCTAGAGTCTGCGCCCGCAGCGGGCGGCTGTAAAGTGAACAGCTGTAGTTTACTAGTTACTTATGGTTGCGGCACCGTCAATTGCGCCCCCGCTGGCTTGCGGGAAACATCTATGACACGGTGAGCGACGTAGGTAGGCCTGCGGCATGTCGCCTGAGGGAAGACGCCGAAGCTCTCGCCGTTCAGAACCCGGCATCGCAGCCTCATTGTACTGAACTCCGCGCCCCTCCGCGCGGTCCTCCGCGCCTCCGCGGTGAACAGAGCGCTACTCGAACCGCAGCGCTTCTATGGGACGAACGCCGGCAGCTGCCGCTACGGCGTGTCCACCTTGACGATGAGGTACGTGAACTGCCTGCCCGGGGCCACCAGAACCTGGTGCGGAACCCTGGCCGGAATGTGGACGACGTCTCCCGGACCGAGTTTGCTCTTCTCGCCCCCCTTAATCGAAACGCCGCGGATTTCGTTCGGCGCGGTAGTCTTTCCGCCGACCATCTCACCGCCAACGACGAGTTCCGCCTCGCCTGTCTCGACGATGAAGATGTCCGCCTGCTTCTGGTGCAGTTCGGCTTCGCCGTTCGCCTCGCGGTGCGCAGCCATAACGGAATGGTTGCCGAAA
>JAMCRM010000317.1:2520-2897 GCA_023380575.1 Acidobacteriota bacterium
TTCGCCATCTGCTCGGTGGCGACCTTGAGCTTCGGATCCATCTTCGGCGCCAGCTTCTTCGAACTGGCTTTCAGGTCCGCCGCCTTCCAGTGCACGTAACCCGGCGGGGCGGCAGCAACCAGCGGCAGCACAAACAAGAGAGCAATCGTTTGTCTCATCGCATGACTCCTTGGTGGAACACCCTACGCCGGCAGCTTCACACGGGGGATGCGCTGCTCGACCGGCGGCAGAGCCGGGAAGTCCGTGTAGGGCTCAGTCTGATACCAATAACCTACCGAGAAAAAGTTATCCCCCCGGTCGTTCGCGTGGCCGTGCTCCATGGTGTGTTTCAGGTAGCGCGTGAAAGTTACCGGGGTGTCGCCGTGCCAGCGGTAGCA
>JAMCRM010000318.1 GCA_023380575.1 Acidobacteriota bacterium
GTCTCCTTCGTTTCCAACTGGGGCGCGGCAAAGCGGCCTACTCCTTTCTCCGCACGTATCGCGCCCCGTTTTTTCAGCCCACGGGTTGACTTTAGACGTGTAAACTCGTTGAGAGGTCAAGTTTTCAAATGTGGGGGTTAAACCATGATGACCGAAGCTGAAGTGATTACTGGACTACAGCAATTCAGCGACCGAATCGGCCGGTTGATGGAATTGGTGGGCTCAGAGATTCCGGCTAGCAAAGAGCAAATCGCGCAGGCGCAACACCTACTGAAGGCCATCAAGGCGGACCTTGAGGCCGAAGTTCGCCCTCGGATGACGACTCGGGGCCGATCAGCGATGAGCGAAGTAGAAGCCGCGTGCTACTATCCGGCCCTTCAAGAAGCTCTGTCTAAGATCCGCGTTCACTCCAACTCTAGGCCCGGTCGCGGTTGGTATAGCGGCCTTGACGATGCGCAAGACTTAATTGACACTTCGCTCAGTGGTCTGCTGAACCCCATTAAGGGCAGATCGGATTGAGATCCGCGACCCGCGGCGGTTGGTAGCAACGCTGGTAGCAACGCCGTTCGTCTAGCACCTTCTACGGCGTGTTTTGGCGTCTACCGCCCTTTCTAAGTAATTGATAATAGACAAGGGCGGAAACCATAGACACCCCACATTGGAATTTGTAATCAGAGGGTCGGGGGTTCAAGCCCCTCCGCCAGCTCCACCTCGACCTCACCTGGTTGGCCGCGGCTTCGGGCGTACCTTTGCGCCCATGCTGCCGATGCGCACCGATTGCGAGCCGGACTGGGCCGCAGTGCCCGCCTTGGGTGCGGGCGGCGGGTTCGGGTCCGGCAGAACCACGGGCCAGTCCCCGGCCTGCCCGAATTGCGCGATGAACCCGTCCGGCGGATTCCAGTCCCACGAATAATTATTGTTCAGGTCGAGGAACCAGGCGCCGTTGCGGAACACGCCCAGGCGCATTACGCCGGAACCGTCCCAGTCCCCGGCCACGGGCAGGTCACCTGCTACCCCGAACTGCGGGACATACAAATCCCCATCGTCCCAGGTCGTGTCGCTGTTCATGTCGATTAACCAAGTCCCGGCCCGGAACAGGCCCAACTCCCACATTCCGGAGGCGCCCCAACCACCCATGATCGGGATGTCGCCCGGGAAGCCGAACTGCGGAATAAGCCAATCCGCGGCCTCTCCGTCCCAGGTCCCGTTCCCGTTGTAATCGAGGTACCAGTCTCCGTTGTGGTAAACCCCGATTCGACTGATTCCCGACATGTCCCAACCGCCCGCCACGGGCATGTCGCCAGCCTGGCCGAAATGCGGCATGTAGAGATCCACCGATGGCCCATCCCACATCCCGTTTCCGTTCAGGTCCAGATACCACTCCCCCTTCCGGAAGACCCCGATGCGGGTCTGGCCCGTGCCGTCCCAATCGCCCACCACGGGGATGTCGCCGTCCTGGCCGAAACGCGGAATGTATCGGTCTGCCGCGGCGCCGTCCCACGCGCCGTTGCCGTTGGCGTCCAGGTACCACTCGCCTTTCCGGAACACGCCGATGCGCCCGGGCATGCCGGCGCTTGTGGAAGCGATCTCAATGGCGCTCACAAACGGAAGGTCCACCTTCGGAGTGAACCGCAGTTGGATCTGGCCGTCGGTAACCTCGAAGAAGCGCTCCAGGTTCACGGCGATATTGGGGCCGCCGGCCGCCGCCACGATATCAAAGCCGGCGGTGTTCCGATTATTCACGGAAATGTCGAAGACGCGCTGCCCCTCCTGCGTGTAGTAGGTTTCCGCAAACCGGAGCCGCACCATGTACCAGCCGTTCGGCACCACGAAGCGATACTGGAGCGGGCCCACCGGCGCAAAACGGGCAGTCTGGTACAGCAGCGGCATGTTCGTTCCGGAAATAGGCGCGGCGACCCCATACGTGGCCGGGCCGGTGTAGTTGGCGTCTCCCAGCCAGAACCTTTCCCCGGGGTCCAGATAGTCGGGGCCGCCGACGTTGACGCGCACCGCCCCGGCGTTGTCGGGGAGGATCTCGATGGCGCTGACCTTAGGACTATCGGTGATCGCCTTCAGCTCAATGGTGATGGCGCCGTTATCCGCATCCACCACGTAAACGCGGTCGATGGCCCGCATGGGCGCCCCCGCGGCGGCCACGATATCGAACTTGTTTTCCACCGTGGCGCCATTGATCAGGATGTCGAACACCCGTTCCCCTGGTTTAGACCACGAGATCTCGGCGAACTTCAAACGGACCTGGTAGCGGCCGTTCGAAACGTTGAACCGGTATTGCAGGCCGGGGTACCCGTAGCGTTCGGTTTGGTAGAGTGCTGGGGTATCCGTGTTGGCGATGTCGCCACCCGTGGACCAGGTCTTCTCTCCATCGCTGCCGTAGTCCGCGGCCCAGAAGATGCCGCGGGAGTCCGTGTAGGCGTCGCCGCCGGCATGCACCCGGATGGCTCCGTCGAGTCGCATCGCCGTGAAATCGGCTGTCTGGTCGGCGCTTAGGGCGTCGAAAATCTGGCTCTTCGGACTGAACACGTATCCGCCGCGCGCCGGGCTGAGTACGTACTTGGCGCCGGCGGCCAGTCCGCTGAATTTGTATCGGCCCGAAGCGTCGGTCACGGTCGAATCTCCTACCGAACCG
>JAMCRM010000319.1 GCA_023380575.1 Acidobacteriota bacterium
GGAATACCTTGCGCGCTGGCGGAAAGCCTGGGCCGGGCTGAGCCGCAGCGTGGCGCCGGACGGCAAGGTGCAATGGGGGCAGCAGGTGGATTCGCAGCCGCACGCGGCCGCGCGCGAAAGCACCCACGAGTACGTAACCGGAACCTTCCTGCTGGCCGCGAGCGAGGTATACAGCTTGGCCGTTTCTGGCAAATAAACAGCTTCGCGCCCGGGCTGCGAATCCCCGTTCACCCCCCAAAGGCGCCCCGCGAATGCACATAAGACCCATTCGGATCCTAAGCGTTGAATTCCGCACGCCCCCACGCAATGATGAAAGCTCAGGCAGGTCTATGGGCATCAATATCGGTCTCGACATCGGCGCCATCAGTCTCAAACTCGCAGCCCTCGGCCGTCCTGGAGACCGGGCGGTGCTGGAATCCCTTTGCGCCACCAACCCGGTCTTCCGCCTGGCGGAATGGGAGGCGCCGGACGGGAAACGGTTGCCGCTTGCGCTCTCCGAGTACCGCCGCATTGCGGGCAGCCCCATCCAATCCACCTACGACCTCTTGCAGGAACTCTACGACGGTGTGCCGGAGAAACTGATCGAGGGCATCCGCGTAACCGGGTCGGGCAGCCGGACCATCGCCAAAATCCTCGGGCTCTACTTCGAAAACGAGTTCAAGGCCGTTGCCCGCATGATCGGCGCCTTCTATCCGCATGCAAAAACGGTATTTGAAATCGGCGGGGAAAGCTCCAAATACCTCCGCCTGGAAGGCCAGAACATCGTCGATTACGACCGTTCCGGCGAATGCGCGGCCGGAACCGGGTCCTTTCTAGACCAGCAGGCGCTCCGCATGCAGTATTCGGTGGAAGAGGTAGGGGACCTGGTGACCACCGCCGCGCACGCGGCGCGCATCGCCGGGCGCTGCTCCGTGTTCGCGAAAAGCGACATGATCCACGCCCAGCAGAAGGGCTACTCCCCGGCGGAAATCCTGCGCGGGCTGTGTGACGCGGTAGCGCGCAACTTCAAGAGTTCCATCGTCAAGGGGCGCAAGGTCGAGGCCCCCGCCGCCCTCATCGGCGCCGTGGCCATGAACAAGGGCGTAACCGCCGCCTTGCATGAAGCCTTCGGCCTTGGCCCGGGGGATCTGTTCGTCCCCGAGCACTACGCTTGGTGCGGCGCCATCGGCACCGCCATGCTGGAAGCCGAGGAGACCCGCAAGCGCAGCTTCGTGGAAATTCACCGCCTGGACCAGCACGAAACCGAACTGCGCGCGCAGGAAACGCAGCCGCTTTCGATGGAAAACGTGCTGCTGCTGCGCGACCGCATGCCGCAGTTCGTGCCGCCTCCGGGCGATGATCCGATTCCGGCCTATCTCGGGCTGGATATCGGCTCGGTTTCGACCAACGTGGTGGTCATCGACGACCGCGGCACGGTCATTCACGACATCTATCTACGCACCGCCGGCCGCCCCGTAGAGGCCGTCCAGCAAGGGCTCTCGGAAGTGGAACGGCTGTGGGGATACCGGCTGGACATCCGCGGCGTGGGTACCACCGGCTCCGGGCGCGAACTGATCGCCGAATTCGTTGGCGCGGACGTGGTGAACGACGAAATCACGGCCCACAAAACCGGCGCGCTCCACGTCAGCACCACCCTCACCGGAGAGCCCGTGGACACGATCTTCGAAATCGGCGGGCAGGATTCCAAGTACATCTCCATCGAGAACGGCGTGGTGGTGGATTTCGCCATGAACGAGGCCTGCGCTGCCGGCACCGGCTCGTTCCTGGAGGAGCAGGCCGAAAAGCTGGGCATCAGCATCAAGGGCGAGTTCGCCAAACTGGCGCTGTCCGCGGGCAACCCCACGCGCCTGGGCGAGCGCTGCACGGTGTTCATGGAGCGCGACGTAACCGGCTGGCTGCACAAGGGCGAATCGGTGCCCAACATTGTGGCGGGCCTGTCCTTCTCCATCGCGCTCAACTACCTGAACCGGGTGGTGCGCGGGCGCCGTATCGGTAAGGTGGTCTATTTCCAGGGCGGCACGGCCTATAACGACGCCGTTACCGCGGCCTTTGCCAGCGTACTGGGAAAGAAAATCACGGTGCCTCCCTTCAACGGAGTGATGGGCGCCATCGGGATGGCTCTCATCGCCCGCCAGTGGCACCACGCCAGCGGCACAAAATCGCGGTTCCGGGGTTATAACCTGCACAGCCTGCAGCTTACCACCCGCGATTTCGTGTGTAAGGCCTGTACCAATCTTTGCGACATCAAGGAATTCAATATCGAAGGCCAGAAGAGCTACTGGGGCGATAAGTGCTCCGATAAGTTCCGCAAGCCTTCCTCCACCGGGCGCAAACCGGTTATCGAAGACCTGTTCGCCTACCGGGAAAAGCTGGTTTCCGAAATAGCCTCCAAAACGGTGAAAGGGCGGTTCCGCATCGGTTTGCTGAACGCCATGTCCACCTTTGACCGGTACGCGTTCTGGCACACCTACATTTCGGAGCTGGGTTTCGAGTGCGTAACTTCTCCGGCCACCGACCCGCGCATCTCCGCGCGCGGGGTGGAACTGGCCGTCGCGGAGCCGTGTTACCCGGTGCAGGTGGCGCACGGGCACGCCGCCGCCCTGCTCGACATGGGGGTGGATTACGTGGTCGTCCCCAATATCCTGAACTCCGAGTCGCAGGGCGAGACGGCCCATTATTGCCCTTGGAACCAAACCCTGCCGTTCGTGCTGAAAACGGCTCCGGGGCTGGAGGAGCACGCCGCCAGATTTCTGGTGCCCACCTTGCATTTCGGCCTCGGCGCGAGTTACATCAAGACCGCCCTGGCGGAAATGGCGCAGCGGCTGGGGGTGAAGCGGCGTTCGAGCGACCGCGCCGTGGACGCGGCTTACGCCGCGCAGCGCGAGTTCCAGGAAAAGCTGCTGGCCGCCGGGCGGCAGGCCCTCGGAGTGCTCGACCAGACCGGCGAACCCGGCCTTGTGCTGGCGGGCAGGGGCTACAACATCTACGACCGCAGCATCAATTGCGATATCCCGCGCAAACTGCGTCATCGCTATGGCGCCAACGTGATTCCGCTGGACTTTTTGGTGACCGGCAGCGGGCCGATTGCCCAGGACAACATGTTCTGGATCTCCGGGCGCAAGATCCTGGAAGCCGCGCACCTGGCCGCCACGAGACAGAATCTGCACCTGGTGTATATCTCCAATTTCAAGTGCGGTCCCGATTCCTATATCAAGCATTTTGCGCGCGACGCGGCGGGCGCTCCGCTGCTGGTGCTGCAGTTTGACGGGCACGGCAACGACGCCGGTTATATGACACGCTGCGAGGCGTACCTGGACAGCAAAGGAATCCTGCGATGCTACAAATCGGCGTTGCCGAACGAGAGCCCGAGACCCTCGGCTCTCGCGGCGAACATCCACTAAAGGGCAAGAAGATCTACATTCCGCCTATGGCGTACGGTAGCGCACGGGCGTTCGCGGCGGGGTTCCGCGCCATCGGTTTGGACGCCGAGCCCACCCCGCCATCCGATCACCGCACGCGCGAGTTGGGCGGGCGCTTCACTTCCGGCGACGAGTGCTACCCGGCCAAGGTAACGGTAGGCGATTTCATGAAGGTCCTGGAAAACCCTGCCAACGACCCGTCCCGGACCGTGCTCTTCATGCCCACCGCCGAGGGTCCCTGCCGTTTCGGCCAGTACGCGCCCTACCTGCGGCACGTCCTGGACGCCAACGGCTACAAGCATATCGAGATCCTGGCGCCATCCAGCAAGAACGCCTACCAGGGCTTGGGCGATCTGGCCGGCGCGTTCGTGCGCACGGGATGGCGGGCGCTGCTGGCCGCCGATATTCTGCAGAAGCTGTTGCTGCAGTACCGCCCCTTCGAAATGCACAAGGGCGATGCCGACAGCGTCTACGAAGAGTGCCTGGATGATCTTTGCCGCGCCATCGAAGGCACTTCCACCGAACCTCCCGTGCAGTTGCGGGCCATGCACGCCAGCCTGGTGCGCAGCCGTGACCGTTTCCGGCGCGTCCCGGTGAAGCGCGACCGCAAGGCGCCGCTGATCGGCATCGTGGGAGAGATCTTCTGCCGCCTGAATACGTTTTCGAACGAAAACCTGATCCGGCGCCTGGAGGAGTACGGCGCCGAGGCCTGGCTGAGCGACATCGTCGAGTGGATCTGGTATACCACCTCCGAGCACTTCCGCAAGCTCAAGCTGCATGGCCGCATCTACACCCTGGAAGCCCTTATGGCCTGGGTGCGGAAGCGCGTGCAGCAGCA
>JAMCRM010000320.1 GCA_023380575.1 Acidobacteriota bacterium
CCATCTTCGTAATAGGCGGGGACGCGGTAATCCATCTGGTCGCTCGAAGACTGCAACTGGTGGCGCGACAGCATGGCGTAGTCCATGCGCCCGCCGCCGCTGCCGCAATTCTCGATCACCAGGTCCGGATAGCGCTGGTAGACGGCGTCGAGCCAGCGCAGGTAGGCGCGCTGGTGCTCCAGCATGCCCTGGCCCGCGCTGTCGGCATGGTAATCGGTGCCCTCGCCGGCGGTGACGTTGTAGTCCATCTTGATGTAGCCGGCGCCGTACTGCCGCACCAGGCGGTCGATCACTTCGTCGGCGTGGCCGCGCACCTCGGGGTTGCGGAAATCCAGCAGGTAGCGCCCATGGTCGATGACGCGTTTCCCGTGCCGCTGGAAGAACCAGGCGTCCGGCTTATCTTTGAGCGGCGAGCGGATTCCCGCCACTTCCAGTTCCAGCCACAGCCCGGGGATCAGCTTCTTCTCGCGAATGCGGCCCAGTAAGGCGGGAAGCCCGCCGGTCCAGCGCGTCCTGGATGGCTGCCATAGCCCGACGCCATCCCACCAGTTTTCCTTGCGTTCGGCGTACCAGCCGGCATCGATGACGAAGTACTCGCAGCCGGCCGCGGCGGCAGCGTCGATGAGGGGCAACTCCTTCTCGGTGGTGGGGTCGCCCATGAGGCAGTTCATGTAGTCGTTGAAGATCACCGGGCAGCGGCGGTTATCGCGGTGCGGGTGGAGGCAAACCGCCCTCCGGTAGCGCGTGATGGCGGCAACGGCTTCAGTGAAGCCGCCGCGCACGCAGCCCACCGCCGCCGGAACGGTTTCGTATGCCTCGCCGGGCTGGAGGTTTTTCCAGGCATGGCCATGCTCGTCGTCCGGCCCGCCCAGATAGACGTAGCTCGCCCCATCGCTCGCCCGCGAAAGCTCCCAATGCCAGGAGCCGTTGTGCTCGATCTGCCAGAACCACGTCAGCCCCGCCTCGCGGTTCTCCACCATCCCCATGGGCAGGTACTTCATGGTGGACCAGCTTCCCACGTTGTTGAAGAAGATGCCGTTCAGCGGGAACATGCCGTTCTCCACGAGCCCCAGCTTGGAGGGCGGCACGTGCTGCCATTGCGCTTCCTGCTGCCAACTGTTGAAAGCGAAGTGAACGGTGAGTTTGTCTTCTATGCCGGTCTTGCCCAGTTCGGCGAACTGGTGCAGCATGGCGGAGCTGACGAATTCCAATCCCACCGGGCTTTGCCCCTCGTTCACCACGCGCGTGTAGCGCCGGGCGACCGGGGCGCTACTCGAGAACTCGTAATACGATTCCACGCGCAAGTGGAGTTGCGGATCGGTGTGCACCAGAACCGCGCGCATGCCGTTGGAGGTGCGCTCCTCCCGTTTTTCGACGAAGACCAGGCGGCCGCCCGGCATGGACCCGGTGCACTTGGATCCGTGGTGATCATCGCGGTTCTCGCCGGCGGCGTGGATGGCCACTTCCAGGCAGGAGGCCTCCTTTGGCGCGGGCACGGTCTGCTTCGGGTCATAGCCGGCGGGCAGCAGCAACCGCTGCCGCAACCGCCCGCCGAGCATGGTGAAATCGAAAACCAGACCGCCGTGCGCCAGTTGAAAACCCTTCGGTGGCGCCTGCACCCCGGAAAATGCCGGCAAGGCCGGAAATGAGAGTAGAAATGATCGCCGTTTCAATGTGGAGCTCCCGGTAACTCACTGGAACACTTGTTCCACGGGCACGATGTTGATGTCTTCCGGGCGCAGCCCCAGGTTCCAGCTCTGCACCACCTTATCCTCGTCCAGCACCTCTTGCGGCTTGGGCGAATTGTAGGTCATGGGCGAAGGCGCGCCGCTTACCAGTTTTTCCTTCAACTGGGCGGCATTTTTCGCCACTGCCACAATCTGGATGCGGTCCGTGCGCAGGTAGCGCTTGATCACGCGATTCACATCCGCGCGGGTCAGCTTGGAGACGCTTTCCTTGATGTACTTGTCGTATGTGGGGATGCCGTACACCATGCTGTCAATGGCATAACCCAGTTCGGCGCGCTTGCTCTTCATGAGCACGTTGACGTTCTTGAGCACGTAATCGCGCGTGCGCTCGCACTCCTCCTCGGAGAGCCCGTCCCGCACCAGCCGGTTCAACTCGAACAGGGCCAGGCGGAGGGCGAACACGGCGGTGGGGGGCTCCACCGGCCGGATCCACACCTGGAAGATCTGGTGCTGCCGCGCCAGGTTGGGCATGGGCTCCATCAGGTACCCGCCGTGCGGAAAGTATTCGATGTAGGCGTAATCGCCGTAGTTCAAGCCGCGCATGGAGCGCATGCGCTGAAACAGGCGCCCGCTGCTGTTGCGGTGCGGCCCGAAGTACTGCATAGCCAGCAGCAGCGCCGGATAGTCCGGATGCCCGCGCCTGACGGAGATCGGGAAGCCCAGCGAATATGCCACCGAGCGCGTGTCCTTGTCCACGATGATCATGCGGGTGTGCTCAATGGGCTGCATGGGCTTGGATTGCTCGCGCTGGACCACCAGTCCCTTGGCCGGCAGATGCTCGCGGAAATCGGCCTGCATTTTCTCCAGGAATGGCTGGGAATACCCGCCCGCAATGCCGATGATCAGGTTGGCCTGGGTGTAGTGCGCCTTGTAAAAGGCCTTCAGGTCGTCGAGTGTGATCTTCTCCAGCGCGGAAACCGTCCCGGCATTCTCGTGGCCGTAGGT
>JAMCRM010000321.1:0-2375 GCA_023380575.1 Acidobacteriota bacterium
GGGATCTGAAACGCCCAAGCGGACGAGGCGAACGCGTTGATTTTGGCTGTTACCGCCGAGGGGGGCGTGTACGTCGGAGTTACTCCCGTCAACTTCGCTGCGCTGCCCGAAAAGCTCAAGACTGAATTAGCCACGCGGAAAGAAAAGCGGCTTTACGTCAAAGCGGACGCCCGTACTCTATATTCCAATGTACTCCAGGTGCTGCGCGCCCTGCGCACAACCGGGATCCGGAAATTGGCCCTGCTGACATCCCAGCGCGTGCCGGTGAAACCGGGCGCCCTCGTGCCTCCGGTGGGCCTGGAAGTGCTGATCGTTCCGCCGCCACCCTCGACGGAAGCGGCTGTTGTCCAACTTCAGGGGACCACCCTGAAGGTCAATAACGAGACGGTCCCCGGAGCTGCTCTTGCAAACAAGCTGAAGCAATTCTTCCAGAACCGCGCGGATAAAGTGGTTTCCGTAAAAGCAGAGCCAAGCCTGCAATACGCGGACGTGGTGGACGTCATCGACACGTGCCGTTCAACGGGCGCTGCCATCGTTCTTGCCCAATAAACCGCGCGCTCCCATCCACTCCGCAAGGCGGCGCGGCCAGGAAGAGAGCACGAGATCCGTCGCAGCCAGACCCACGCCGTGCGGGCCATGTTCATAAATGTGCATCTCGGCCGGAACGCCGGCCTTTTTCAACGCCATGTAAAACAGGATGCTGTTCTCCACCGGCACCGTCTTGTCCTCCGTGGTATGGAACAGGAACGTCGGCGGCGTCTGCGGCGTGACTTGCGTCTCGTTCGAAAGGCTTTGCACCAGTTTGGGATCGGGATGATCACCGAGCAGGTTGCGCATAGACCCGCGATGCACGTACTCGGTGGTGAACGAAATCACCGGGTAGGCCAGGATTGCGAAATTCGGGCGGTTTTCGGCGTTGAAGTGCGTGGCCGCGGTCGAAGCCAGGTGCCCGCCGGCCGAAAATCCCCAGATGCCGATGCGGTGAGGATCAACGCCGAACTCGTTCGCCCGCGAGCGCACCAGCGTAATCGCGCGCTGGGCATCCTGCAGGGGCGCCGGGAAGTGGTAGCGGGGACCCAACCGGTACTTCAGGACGAAAGCCGCCACGCCGAACGAGTTCAGCCAGCGCGCGATCTGGTCGCCTTCGTGGTCCATCGCCAGGTGCGCGTAACCGCCTCCCGGACAGACCACAACGCCCGTGCCGGTCGCGCTCGCCGCGGGCGGCAGATAGATCGAAATCGACGGCCGGTCCACGTCCTCGTTTCCGACGGCACCGGGAGCCCCGCCGGGCCACAGCAACTCCACCTTCGGTTGCGGCCCCTTAGGTTGGGCCATCAGGAACACCGGGCATAAGACAGCCAATACAACCGCAAACTTGATCATCCGTTAATCCTCTTCGCTCGGGGGCTCCGCGCCCGTAAGGCCCTGGTTCGCCGTTGCCGGGTCGTAATTCGGGTTTGGCTTGGGCATCGCGGCATTCACGGAGCGGCGCCAGTCTGCCAGCAAGCCATACAGCTTGCGCGCGCGATCCGGTTCGCGGCGGACCAGGTTGCGTTTTTCTCCGGGGTCGTCGGCGAGGTTGTACAATTCCCGCCGGCCGTCCTCGTAGAACTCGATCAGCTTCCAGGAACCCAACCGGACGGCTCCGGAGGGCATGCCGCCCTGGTCGCTGTAATGCGGGTAATGCCAGAACAGGGGGCGCTCCGGCAGGGAGCCGCCGCGCAGCAGCGGCTTGAGGTCGACGCCGTCCACCGCGCCCGGCGACGTGTCGGCGGCCGCGCACAAGGTCGGGAAGAAATCCACACTGCAAACGGGCTCATGGATTACCGCGCCGGGCTTCGTCACGCCGGGCCAGCGGATGAGCAGCGGCTCGCGGATGCCGCCTTCATAAGTATGCCCCTTCCCGGCGCGCAGCGGCGCGTTATTGGTGACGGGCGGCTTACGCTTGCTCTGGTAGCGGACGCCGCCGTTATCGGAAAAGAACACCACGATGGTGTTATCGGCCTGCCTGGAGTCATCGAGCGCCTTGAGCAGTTGCCCGACCGAATCGTCCGCGCTCTCGACCATGGCACAGTAGATTGGATCGACATCGCCGATATTACGTTTGCGATACTTTTCGATGACCGGCGCCTGTGCCTGCAACGGCATGTGCACCGTGAAATGCGCCTGGTAAATAAAGAACGGCTGCTTCGGTTTCGCATGCATGAAGCGGATGCATTCATAGGTCAGCCGCTGCGTGAGAAACTCGCCGGGCTCGAGCTTGAGGCCGGGCAGTTCCAGCGGGCCGAAATACGTGGGCGGATGGCCGGCCGAGGTGCCGCCGATGTTGATGTCGAAACCCCGGTCGCTGGGCAGAAAACCCGTGCCACCCAAAT
>JAMCRM010000321.1:2385-3335 GCA_023380575.1 Acidobacteriota bacterium
CCATTTCCCGATGGCCGCGGTGCGATATCCGCGCGGCTTGAGTGCCTCGGCGATGGTGCGCTGGTCGAGCGGAAGTTGCTGGTTGAAGTCCGGTTTCAGCAGGCGGGAGTAGGGCCATTGCTTGCGTCCGGCAATCCAGTCCGTGAGATGCAGGCGCGCGGGATACTTGCCTGTCATGATGCTGGCCCGGGTCGGCGAGCACACCGGGCAGGCCGCGTAAGCATCGGTGAAGCGAACGCTCTGGGACGCGAAGCGGTTCAGGTTAGGCGTGTCGATGAAGGTATTCCCGTACGGGCCGGTATCGTGCCAGCCCATGTCGTCCATGAGAATAAAAAGGATGTTCCAATGCGACTTCGGCGCAACCGCCGCTACCGCGCCGCCCGCCAATGCCTGTACGAACGTACGCCGCGGCAGATCTTTTCCGAACATAGGCAATGAGAAATGGTGCCTTGATTATAGCGGCTTTTACGGCTTGAGGCCTGCTGCGAGCGGCCTCTGATCCGTCCGTCAGCAACGGCATTCGAACCGCCGAGTTTTTTATGGTCTCGGCGCTCTCTCGATTCCTCAGCGCTCCACCACGCCGGTGAAACGGACCTCGCGGGAGTCGGTGCAACCGGGTTGTTCCTTACGGACGGATTACGGGCGGCGCCGGTGTAGAATCGTTATGATTCCGTATGTTATTGTTTCTCATTGTTTTACTGCTGATTCCCTCGGTCCTGCCCGGACAGCGGCAGGAAGCGGAGCTTCAGCGGGCCGCGCTGAACGGCATCCAGATCCGGCCAGGCGCGACAGACCCCGCCATAACCGCTTTTGATCCTCACACCATTTATGTGAACCGGGAGATTGTCATGTCCCATCAGCCGGGGCTGCCGGCGGACAGGCATGAATTACTGCTTTTTATTCCAGGAACCCATAGGCCCGGAACTCCCCGCGGCGGAATAGGGCCTTCC
>JAMCRM010000322.1 GCA_023380575.1 Acidobacteriota bacterium
CGGCAGGTCGAGCAGGAACGCCGCGAACGAGTTGCCGAAACTGGTCTTCGGGTCGCCGTTGAGCGCGGTGGGGCCGGCGCGAAAGCGGAACAGGCCGCGGGGGCTGTACGTTTGGGTCTGGAGCAGTTCGTCGCGGTTGCGGCGGATGTCGGCACCGATCTTGATGGTGTGATTGCCCTGCAGCCGCGTCCAGTTGTTTACGAAATCAAAATTCGTCTCCGCCCGCACCCAGGGCAGGCTGGCGGAGAAGCCGACTAACGGGCTGCTCAATCCGTCGATGTTGATGCCCGTCATGCCGGACGTGAAATCGTCCAGGTTAACGCCTTTAATCCCCACCTCGTCCGACGTTTTCTTCCCGTAGGCCTCCTGCTGTGCGTCATTGCGGTAGCGCATGACGCCGAATCGGAATTCGGCGATCATCTGCGGGCTGAAAATGTGCGTATAGTTCAGGGCGGTGTTATAGGAGGGCTGCCTTCCTTCGCCGGCGAAGCCCTTGAGGCCGCCATAGATTCCGTAAATCGCGGGGTCCGAGATGGTCGCCCGCTGCATGCTGAGGCGGTACATCAACGTGTCGTTGTCGCCAAAGCGATGATCGATCTTGGCATCGGCGCTCTCGGTATCCTTGCTTCGGACGGTTGCCTTCTCGTAGTTGTTGGTTAGCGCGGAAGAGACGGGGGCCGGGATGAAGCCCAGAATTTTTCGCGCAAGCGGCGAAATGCGGGAGGCAGGGATGGCGTTTCCCGCAAACGGAATTCGGCCCTTGCCGTCCGCCGTGCCTGTCTGCGGGTCGTAGATGACGGATGTAGAGGCGGAAAGGTCGCCCTGGCGGAACGCGGTGGTCGGAATCGTCCACCTGCCGAAATCGCCGCGGCGGTCGCGAATCCCCTGGTAATCCGCAAAGAAGAACGTCCTGTTCTTGGCGATGGGGCCGCCTAGAGTGGCGCCGAACTGATTGAACGTCGTGACTGCCTTGCCGCTGGCAAAGTAGGTGCGCGCAGCGGTCCGGCTGACCCGGTTGAACTCGAACAGGCTCCCGTGGAAGTTGTTGGTCCCCGATTTGAACGAGACGTTGACCACGCCGCCTCCGGCGCGTCCCAACTCGGCGTCGAAGTTGCTGGTGCTGACGTCCACTGTCTGAATCGCTTCGATCGGGGGGATAAGCGCGGTGAGCAGTCCCGTGCGCTGGTTGTTATCGATGCCTTCAAGCTGGACGTTGTTCGCCAGCCTCGATTGGCCGTTCACCTCGGTGGCCATACTGTCCTGCACGTTAAAGAATTCCGAGTGCGGACGGAATGACCTGCTGGTGCCGGGGACGATGTTCATCAAACCCTGGAAATTCCGGTTCATGGTGAGCGGCAGGTCGGCCACCTGCGTGGTTTCGACCTTGTGGCTCACATCGGAGCGGTCCGTCTGCAGCAGTTCCGCGGATGCGGCCACCTCGATCGATTCCGTAACCTGGCCCGGCTCGAGCTGCAGATCGACGCGGACCGTGGAGTTCACCAGAACGTTCGCGCCGTCGCGAATCGCCTTCTTGAATCCGGTGTACTCGCATTCGACGCGGTATACGCCCGGATCCAGGTTGCCGAACACATAGTTGCCGCCCTCGTTGGCGTTCATCGTCCGGGTGAACCCTGTATTTACTTCCGTGATGGTTACCTTGGCATTGGGGACCATGGCGCCTGTGGCGTCGCTGATGGTCCCGACCAAGCTGGCTTTTACGGCCTGTCCGTACAGACTGGAGGACGCAAAGCCGAAGAGAAGCGAGAGAACGAAAACGCTCCGAAACCGGAACGTTGCTGACCTACACATGTGTTAATCCCCTTTACACCGGCCAGCAGTGGCAAGCTCAAGTCGGGGCTGCGGAGCACAACCCAGGGGCATGGCCCAACGGCAGGATAGTCGAGCTTGGGCTCTGTCCTGCTGCCGGCGGATCCGCTAACAATGTTTGTAAGTGCGCGAACGGCCCCGTCTGCGACATAGGACCGGGGCGCCGTTTGCCTTATGGCCGTCCTGGTCTCGATGTTACCCGTGACGCCCGGCTTTTCCGCCGCGCTGAGCAAACCTTTCGTGCGGCGCATGAGAACGCGCAGGCCCTCACCCTAAGCTGCGCCTATTTGGTCTTACTATTATGCCGGCACTACCGGCTTCGGGTACTATATCCTTTGCTAATTCAGGAGTCAAGTGGGGGTTGGCCGGTGCTTTTACACCGGGGGCTCGGGGTTGAGGTAAGATTCATTGCGCCGGTTCGCAAAGGCCGCGCAAGGTGAGAAAGGCTGGTGTGGGATGGACGACACGACACGAAGAGAGTTCCTGGGCGGGTCGGGAGCGGCCGCGGTTGCCGCGTGGACAAGGCCGGGCCCAAACGACACCATCAATCTGGGGTTGATCGGTTGCGGCGCCCGGGCGAAATGGTTTTCGATCCCGGAGTTCCTGAAGATTCCCGGCGCGCGGTTCGTTGCGGTCTGCGATGTGAATTCGATGAACCTGGCCGATGGCCGGAAACGCGCCGGAGGTGAGCGGGTTGCCGCCTATCACGACTTCCGGAAGCTGCTGGAGGACAGGAACATCGATGTGGTGGTGATCGCGACCAACCAGCATTGGCACGTGCTGACGACGATCGCGGCCTGCCAGGCGGGCAAGGACGTCTATGTGGAGAAGCCGATGGGCAACTGCATCGGCGAAGGCCGCTATGCGATCGAGGCGGCTCGCAAGTACGGCCGCATTGTTCAAATCGGCACGCAGCAGCGCAGCCAGGAACACTACAAAAAGGCGGTGGAGGTTGTTCAGTCCGGCAGGCTGGGCGACATTTCGGAGGTCCAGGTCTGGGATTACGAGAACCAGTCGCCGGGCCCCGGCTCGCCGCCCGACTGCGACCCGCCGCCCGAACTGGACTGGGATTTCTACGTCGGCCCCGCGCCCTATCGCCGCTACAATCCGAACATCTACTACAAATACGGCTACGATTGGTTCAAGCTCTCGGGCGCCGGACACCAGGTCGCCTGGGGCGTGCACCACTTCGATATCGTGCTCTGGGCGATGGGCGTGCAATGGCCCAAAGCGGTATCGGCGATGGGCGGCAATTACGCCTTCGAGACCAACCGGGAATGGCCGAACACGTTTTCCTCGGTTGCGGAGTTCGGTCCTGGTCCGGTCGCCAAACGCGGCTTCGTGTTGCGGTACTCGATGCGAGTCGGCTGCCAGCGGGAGGTGCGTTCGCACGGAAAATGTTTTATCGGTACCCAGGCATCGATGCTGGTGGACCGCAGCGGCTACTACATTGTCGCGGAACCGCGAAAAGGGCAAAAGCCCGCGCCCGCCGGCGGTTTCGTCAATCCCGAAGAGCGGTTTGCGTCGGCTGGCGACGATAACCGCGCTTTCGGCGCATTCCTGGACAACGTGCGGCAGAGAAAGCAGCCGCTTGCGAATCTCGAAACCGGGCATCATGCGACTAACGTGGGGCATCTGATGAACGTTTCCTGGGAAGCGGGGCGGAGCGTGCGTTGGGACGGGGAAAAGGAGCAGGTCATCGGCGATCCCAAGGCGAATGCGCTGGTGATGAAGCCGTACCGGGCTCCGTGGAAGCTCGCGGTTTGAAAAGGAGGCGCTCGATGTCCGGATCTATTCAAGACAGAATCAGCAGGCGCGACGCTTTGCGGGCGGGAGCGGCCGCCGCTCTCACTCTCCCGCTCGCGGAAGCCGCGCAGAAAAACGCGGCGCCGGTCGCGATAGGAATGGCCACCACCGAGTTTCGCAAGCACAGCAACAGCCAGCTTGCGAAAGAACTGCGCCAGGCGGGCATTCGCAGAATTCAACTCTTCCTCACGCAGACGGACAGCAGGTACTGGAGATATAACGAACGCAGCGATCTTTCCGGTCTCACGGCGGAGCGGTGCGCGGCGATCGCGGATACTTACCGCTCAGCCGGCATGTCGATTCACAGCATCGGCGTTTATGCCAACCTGATCCATCCGGACGAGTCCGAGCGAAAGGCCAACCTGGCCTATTTCGAAGCGATGATCAAAATCGGCGGCTACATGGGCGTCCGGACGTTCGCCAGCGAGGCGGGACACTACCGCCCGAAGCCGCCGCAGGCGCCGATCGAAGGCTACCACTGGCAGGAGGACGTCTGGCGCAGAATGGTTGCTACCGGGAAGGAACTGGCGCGAATCGCCGGCTCCCACGGCGCGACTGTGCTGCTGGAGCCGCACTTTATGAGCTTCCTCGCGACCGCGAAACGGACCCGGGTATTCCTGGAGGAAGTGGGCTCGCAGCACGTCGGAGCCGTGCTGGATCCCGCCAACCTGCTCGAGGCGAATGACCTCGAGGAGATGTTCGGCCAGCTTCAGCCGTGGATCGGCTGCTTTCACGCCAAAGATCGCAAGCTGCACGTCATTCGCGGCGTGGGCGCCGGGGAAGGGGATCTGGACTACCGGAAATTCGTTACGCAGGCCGCCGCGCGAAAGCCGGGCGTTCCGCTGTTCTTGGAGTACGTCGGTGCGGACACTTACAGGCAAGCGCTGGCGCATCTGCGCAATGCGATCCATGCAGCCGGACTCAGGGAGGGGTGAAGCAGGCGGAGTCCAGGCGAGGATACAAAATTGACCAGAGGGGATAGTAAGGATGACGGACTCTTGATATTATCCTCTAATGCCGCTTGCGGACCCCACCAAGCAGGAATGCATCGGGCGGGTTCGACGCCATATCTCCGGGCTGCGCGGCGACATCGGCGCGTGGCTCTGTGATCGCAAGCGCAAAGATCAGCACCAGCAATACGCAACCCAGCTTACCGTTCTGCTCAAACAATTCGATTTCATGCTGGGCGAGCTGGAGCGGCAGTTTGGCGGAATTTCGGATGCCGGCAGCCGCCGCCAGGTCTATGCTGACTGCCGCGAGCTGGAATACCGTCTCCTGTTCGTGCGGCGTGTTTTCCTTTGGTTCCGATCCAAGTTCGATCAGCGCGATGACAAGGCGTTAGCGCCTGTGCTGGCGGCAGCGGATGAAGTCGTGTGGAGCTGCTATGCCGAGCCTTTCCGAAACAGCGGTGCCGCGCAGGGCTCGGCGCCGCTGCCGTTTATCGAGCCGGCCTATTCGCCCAGCGCGATTCCGCGGGTGGACCCGCCCCAGGACCTGCGGTCGGACATCGACGCCGAGTACTTGAAGCGGATGTTGAACGAGCTGCCCGTGCCAGTCGTCGCGCTACCTCCCAATTGCGCCGAGGAGCCTTGGTGGCTCGCTTTTCTCGCGCACGAAGTCGGGCATCACGTTGAATTCGATTTGCTCCCGCGGACCGCACTCGTGGGCCACGTCGCCGCGGTGCTCGAGCAGGCAGGGGGCAGCCGCTGGCGGTATTGGGGCCAGGAGGTTTTCGCCGACTTCTATTCCGTGCTCATGCTGGGGCCCTGGGCCGCCTGGATTCTCAACGAACTGGTGTGGGGCAGCGATCTCGCCATGCTGAACGACGGCGTTCCGCGGTACCCCTCCCCGCTGGTCCGCCTGCTGTTCATGACCGCCGCAGGAGAACAGCTCGGAATCGAGAGCGCGGCCGGGCTGCGCGGTCTCGACCCCGACAAGTTGCTGGAAGGGCCGCCGTTGAACCTGCGAGGCCACGACCCGCGCGAAACGGCAGGCGCCGACCGCCAGTCAGTCGCGAGCGTGGCGCATGCCCTGCTTCAGCCGCTCGCCGCACTCGGCGATCGCAGCCTGGCGGATCTGTGCGCCTTCGAGAAGGAGGAATTCGAGGAGCCGCAGGGAAGGGTGCACCTGTGGTCGCAGGCGCTGCGCGACGAGGTCAGTCTGGGCGTCGTCCGGGAACTTCGGGCGGCGCGGGCCGTGCTCGGCGGCGCCGTTAAGGCTTGGGCGGCGATCGCGGATATCGAGAACGAGGAGGAGCGGGCAACCGCGCGGAAGCAGTTGGCGGACCACACTATCACCAAGATCCTTGCCAGCCGCGAAGAGACGACGCGCGCCGCGTCCGCGCCCGCCGGCGAGGACCTGGAAACTCACAACCGGCGGCTGGCAGAGTTGCTGATGCGCATGCCGCCGCAACGGCAGGAGTAAGCGATGCGATTCCCGGTGG
>JAMCRM010000323.1:0-285 GCA_023380575.1 Acidobacteriota bacterium
GCAGTTGGGCCGCGACCTGTCCCAATCCCAGCCACAGAAACGGCAGCATGTCCGAACGGCGGAGCGCACTTCGCTTCTCCCGGCGCACGACGGGAACCAGCAGCAGGGTGGCGATAGTCATGGGGAAAAAGGTCGCGAAGACAGGCCCCATTTCGCGCTGCACCAGTTTCACCATCACGAACTGGCTGGCCCAGATCAGGTTGCAGAAGAGCAGCAGAATCCAATCCCGCAACCTGGAGGAGACCGGCACGTCAGCAGGAGGGCGGCAGCCCGGAGCCGAAGCCG
>JAMCRM010000323.1:362-7626 GCA_023380575.1 Acidobacteriota bacterium
ATCCAGTCATGAACGACGCCTCGGCGCTGGCCAGGAACACGGCCACGCGGGCCACCTCCTCCGGCCGGCCGACGCGGCCGAGAGCGTGCAACCCTCCGGCGGCAGCGCGCGCCGCGGCCGGGTCCGGCTGGGCCTGAAAATAGGCCTCCGCCAGTCCCGCATCGATGTAGCCGGGGCAGATGGCATTCACCCGCACGCCCTGGCGTCCGTGATCGATGGCCATGGCCTTGGTGAGCGCGAGAATGGCGCCCTTGGTAGCGCAATAGCCGGCGCACATCGGCTCGACGAAGAAGCCGTTCACCGACGACATGTTGATGATGGCGCCGCGCGTAGCCCGCAGATGCGGCAGAAAGAATTTCGAGCAGAGAAAAATACCGCCCACGTTGACGGCCATCTGGCGGTTCCACTCTTCGGGCGTGGTGCCCTCGACCGTCTTCGAAACCTGGATGGCGGCATTGTTGAACAGCACATCCACACGGCCGTAAACTTCCAGGGTCCGCGCCGCGAGCCGCTCCACCGAGACCGGGTCCGCCACATCACAGGCCACCGCGATGGCGGCGCCGCCGGAATCCATAATCTGCCTGGCGGCAGCCTCCGCGCCGGGGCCGTTGATGTCCGCAACCACGACTCTAGCGCCTTCTTTGCCGAATTCGAGCGCGCCGGCCCGGCCAATGCCCGAAGCCGCGCCGGTCACCACCGCCACCTTGTTTTTGAGCCGCATGAGTGTACCTGAATAGAGGACTTCCAATATACCTGACTGCGGGAAGCTCCGGCGGAATTCAGTACTCTTAAAACCCGGGCCAAATACCGGCTGAAGGGTATGGCCGAAATGGCCGCACCGCTGCTTATAGTAGAGTCCATGAATCGTTTACTTGCCTTTGCTTCGGTCTGCCTGATGGCCTCCACGGTGGGATTCGCCCAGGAGGATGCGATTCGCCATCATAATGTCTCTTTCGGCTTTGGTCCCGCCATGCCCATGGGCACTTCGAAGGACTATCTCAAATCCGCGCCGATGATCGGCTTCAGCTATGGCTACCGGTTCAACCGCTGGTTTCAGGCGGACGCCGGATTTCAAATGGCATTTGGAGCCGCCAACGAGGCAAACGACCTCAACGGTGTGCAGACCGACATGGGAGCCGTGCAAGGCGGCGATCATGAGTTCATGATCCCGCTGGGCGGGCGCGTCTACCTGCCGCTGCCGCTCAGACGCCTGGAGGCGTCGGTGGGCGGCGGAGCGGCGTACCTGCACTATTCGGAAACCATCAAAGGCGGGGCCGGTTCTTATGATTACTACGGGGACTATTACGCGCCGACTTGTTTTTCGTGCACTTCGCGCGGCGGTTGGGGCGGCTATGGACTCGGCAACGTGAGCTATTTTCTCAACGAGGCGCGCAACGCCCATATTGGCATCACATGGCAATACATCGCCGCTTCCACCGATGGCGCCGCGGTGGGCAATGTGCCGGCCTTCAAGACCACCGATCACTGGTCCAATCTGATGTTCGAGTTCGGCCTAAGCTTCTGAATTGAGGGTCTGAGAAAAATGAAGAAACTGGTGGCGGCGGGGCGACTCGAACGCCCGACCTAGGGATTATGAGACCCTCGCTCTAACCAACTGAGCTACACCGCCAGTGCGAAAACCTTGATTAATTTGAGTGTACCAAAACCTATGTCCGTTGCACGACGTTCTTTTATTTTTGGCAGTTTAGCGGCTCCGCTGCTGGCTAAGAAGCCTCCAGTTGAGCGGCCGAATATTCTATTGATCCTGGCCGGGAATTTCGGCTCCTGGATGCTTGGCTGTTATGGCAATGCGGAGTTCCGCACGCCGAATCTCGACCAGTTAGCCCGGACCGGAACCCGTTTTGCCGCCTCTTACTCCGGCACGCCCGACGCTGCCGGCAGCCATGCCATCCTGCTTTCCGGACGGATGCCGGCCGGCGGCGCCGGCATTGCCGATGTCCTCGCCGGGCAAGGCTACGCCTGCGGTGCGGCCGACAATACGGTCAAAGCCTGTGAATTCCTGGACCACCAGGATGTGGGAAAGCCGTTCTTTCTGGTGGCCGGCTATCCGGAAGACCAAGCCCCCGCGCAAAAGTATCTGGATCTCTATACCCAAACCAAATTCCAGAGGCCGCTCGAACTGCTTGCGGACGTGAAAAACGCCGCAGCCGCCGCCAGCGCCCTGGATGCCGAGATTCCGGCTCTGCTGACCCGGCTTCACGACCGGAAGTTGGCGGATACGACACTGATCGTCTTCTGTGGGTTGAACGGGCGCCGGTTGGGGCGCGACGGCATGTACGACGAAGTGGTGCGGGTGCCGATGATTTGCAGTTGGCTCGGCCGGATCCCGGTACAGAGCGTGCGGCCGGAAGTGGTCAGCCTATACGATGTGTTTCCCGCGCTGTGCGAGGCCGCGGGTGCCCCGCTGCCAGCGGACAAGAAACTATGCGGGCGCAGTTGCCTGGCTCTGGCCCGCAACCAGCCGCTTCCGAAAAAGAAGCCCTGGCGCAATCTCGTGTTCGGCAAGAACGGGAAAACGGAGATGGTGCGGGATGCGCGTTACAAGTTGATCCTGGATCCGAACCAGCTTTTCGACCTGACCGCCGATGCCGGGGAAAAGACCAACCAGTACGACAACCCGGGATTCGTGTCGGTGCGGGACCGGTTGACAAGTGAACTGGCGGCGCGGCGGAAGCAGTATTCGTAGGGTAGCTTAGTGCGACCCGTATTTCTTCTCTCCCGCTTCCACCCGCACGGGCAGATGGTTTCGTTTGGGCGGTAGCGGGCAGGTGGCATACGGAGTGAAAGCGCAGGGCGGGTTGTAGGCTTTATTGAAATCGAGCACTACCTTGCCGTTCACAGGCAGTTTCGTGTCCAGGAAGCGTCCGGCGCCGTAAGTCTCTTTGCCGCTGGTGAGATCGCGGAAGATGAAGAACAGCGATTTTGCGCCGGGGCTTTCGAGAATCGGATAAAGCCTTAACTCCTGCCCGTGCAGACGAAACGAGGCGTAGCCCGGGCTGATCTGTTGTTCCGTCTGCCCCAGCACGTTGGTAATGGCGAGGGAATCCGGCTGAGCGACAAAGCGCGCCGTGACCCGGTACGCCTCGTTTTCAGGGAAGTAATGCAACCCCTGGAACTCGCGCCGGGCCTTACTCTGGTTGTCTTTGATGCGGATGCCGTAGCGGTCTCCGCGCTGGATGACCGTCATGGTCAAGCTGCCCGATTTCAGGATGTCGGGCGAGTCGGGGCGCAAAACGGCGGGCGAGCCATTTCCCACGCTTCCCGTGACCTTGCCGGCATGGAGTTCGAAAACGGCGGGGGGAATGTCGTTGCGGCCCTCATGCAGCCAGGAAAGCCCGGTCACCGTGAGCCAGCCGCCGTCGGCTTTCAATTTCGCCTCGCGGTCGTGCCGCCATTTCTGGATTTCAGATCGATAGGCTGGTGAAGCCAACAGCATCGAAACCGCAAGCACCGATAGACACAGCGCTTTATCCGGGCTCATCGGTGCCGATCCGTGGCTTTTCCCGCTCGATCACCTGTTCCCCGCAGGAGCCCGGCAAATTCCAGGCTCTTGCGCTCCACTCTGTCTTTCAGGTGATTCAGGCTCTTCTCGAGGTCCTGCAAGCGGTCCGCCAAGTGCAGGCAGGCCAATATCGCGACGCGCGTGGAATCGGCGTTGGGCGCCTTGTCCGCGATGGACAAGAGCAACTCGTCCACGCGTTGCGCAAGCCGCTCCACTTCGCGCGGATCTCCCGTGGCGAGCAGCGTGAAGGACTGGTTCAGGATGGTAACGCGGACGGGACGCTTTTCGGGGGCGGCGGGATCCACGAGTTTTCTATCCGGCGCTCAGTTGATCGATTTGTCCGAGCAACTTTTCGATCCGGTTTCGGACCTGCTTCCGTTCCGCCTGAAGCGTTTTCAATTCTTCGGAGAGCTTGGCGGTTTCCGCGCGCGCTTCCTCGGCTTGCCGGACAGCCGCCTCCTTCTCCTGCCGGAGGCGGGCCACCAGTTGAACCGCTTTCTGGATACTATCTTCCAGACTGCTTAAAGAATCGGCTTCCTGCTCGACGGAACTCATCAGACACCCTTTTCCAGAGCCGCTTTCGCCTTCCCGATCAGCAGTTGGAACCCTGCTGCATCGTTCATGGCCACATCCGCCAGAACCTTCCGGTCCAGGTCAATCCCTGCGACCTTCAGTCCGTGCATGAACTTACTATAGGACAGGTCGGCCTGCCGGCATCCGGCGTTGATGCGCACGATCCAGAGGGCGCGGTAATCCCGCTTCTTGTTCTTGCGCCCGGTGTAGGCGAATTTCAGACCGCGTTCGACCGCCTCTTGGGCGGCGCGGTAGAGCTTGCTCTTGGTTAAAAAATACCCGGACGCGCGCTCAAGCGTTTTCTTGCGCGACGACCGGCGATTGGTTCCACGTTTGACTCTAGGCACGTTTCAAACTCCTTTTGTTTGTCTTTGCGGCGGTTCGGGCACGTGCCACGCGCTCCGTCCGCACGCGATCGATGCTCGTTAGTAGGGGAGCATCCGGCGCAGGGCTGGTTGATTGGTCGGATCGGCGACCGCGGACTTTCCCAGCTTGCGCTTCCGCTTGCGCGTCTTCGACGTCAGAATGTGCCGGGCGAAGGCATGATGACGCACAACCTTTCCCGTGCCGGTCTTCTTGAAGCGCTTGGCCGCACCCCGATGGCTTTTCAACTTGGGCATAAAAATGTTCCTGGATCTTAGAACAGGCTAAGTCTTTAACAATATAGCATTAGTCCTGGTTGTCCTTCCACTCACCGTACCAGGCCATCTGGATCGCCTCCAGCCTGCCTTCGCTGGATTTTCCCGTATCCCCCTCAAAATCATCGAGTTCCGTGACCCACCGGTGAAGATCCGTGAAGCGCGCCTGTAAAGGGTCCAGATCGGGAAACTTCTCGTACAAGGCGATGGCGATCTCTTCGGTATCGTCCCAATTCATAAAATCACCTGACCTCAAAAACTCCAAACGCAAGCCCGAGTTCGCGGGTTTCCCCCGGGCGGCGAAAGCGTTTTGCTCACCTCGACCGAGATTTCGAGCGTATCCTTACCGACCGACTCCGGCGGTAGCGCATATTCGACCTCGAACCATTCGCCCGGCACAAGCTGACGAGCCGGCAACGGTTTCCCGTCCACCGCAACGTTCATTTCCACCGGCACCGGCATTGCGGCGCAGACGCCCGACAGGTGCAGTTTTTCGGCGGACGAGCGTGGACCGCCGATACGGACCGTGGCGCGCCGCGGCATCCAGCGGTGATTTCCGTCGATTTGATGCCAGGTCGGGCCGAGCGTGTAGGCCATCAGGGGATTGGCGGTGTCGATGCGCCGGGGCGGTGCATCCTTCAGGCTGAAGCCGGCGGTGGCGGCGTAGTAATGCGTAATGTTTCTCAATCGCGCTTGCCCGACATCGTATACCACGGCCTTGTCGCTTTCGACGGCGCGCAGCGTGGGGCCAGGCGGCAGCGTGAACTCTTCCGGATCTCCGTATCCGGGATGCGGTGTCACGCCGCCATCCGGCGTGAGATAGACGTTGTCCGCCCCCACCAGCGAAAACGGCTGATCGAGCACGGCGCTCCAGAAGAGGGCATCGTTTACGCCCTTCAGCAGGATCACTTTTCCGGGATGCAGTTGGGCCGCGCGCGCCACGCTCAGCACCAAATTTTCCACCAATTTGCTGCGGTCGTGAACCCAGACCACGGAAATCCAGGCGGCGGGAACCGAAGCAACCACATAGACGGCAGCCAGCAATGCGGTCCCGATTTTCCATGCCGCCGCCTTCCGCCAGCCGTAGACCAATGCCGCGGAACCCAGCATCGCCAGCCCGATGGACGGAAGAAAGATGTAATAGTCGGTGACATGGTCCCGCAAGGGCAGCATCGGAGCGATCAGGATGCCGTACCAGGCGAGCAGGAACAGCGGCAGCCACCGTTTTTGCCACACACTCCAGGCCACGAACGCCAGCAAAGCCGTAGTGAGGACGATGGTTCCGGTATTTGCGGCCCAGCGGGGCAATAGTTGCATGGTGGCCAGCCCGGCGGGACCCAGGGACCACGCCCAGTATTCCGCCAGCGTCTTCAGCATGGCTCCGTCGAAATGCATGGCGTATACGCCGGCCGCCGGCGGCGCCACCATCCGGTGAACCACGGTGAACACAATGGAAGGCACGAACAGCGGAAGGGTGCGGCGGAAATGTTTCCGCGCGTACAGGAACGTGTACCCCGCGGCCAGCGCGGGATAGACCACGTTCAGTTCCTGGGCTCCGAAGCCCAGCAGGAACATCACCCACTGCATCACCCAATCGCGTTTCCGTCCGGTTTCGAGGTGGCGGAGCAGAAAGTAAAATGCCGCCAATAGGAAAAACGCGCAGAGCGTCTGGTTGTAAGCCGCGCTCCAGGCCATGACGCGGGCGAGCGAGACATTGACGGTCCAGAAGATGGCCGCCCAGAAGCCCGCGGCGCGCGAACCGGTCATGCGCCGCATGATCGCGGCCAGCAGCGCCAGGTTCGCAAACTGCGTCAGGAAGGCCCATATGCGGAACGGCAGCGCGTCCAGGCCGAAGAGCCAATAGAACAACAGGAAGAACCCGCGCTCACTCCAGGGGCGGATGGTGCCCTGGGCTTTCGGCACGAACATAGCGGGCCAGAAGTCGTGCCAACTGTTTACCAGATGGGCGTGTCTCAGCCAAGCGAAGTCGTCGGCCTGAAACCAGGCGTTGAGGCCGTACCAGTAAAGCGCCAGGCAGAGCAGTGGGGGCGTAATCCAATAGGCTGCGCTTTGCGCGCGCTTCATTTCGCTTCCAGCCCGATGCTGCTCGCGATGACGCCCAGTTCGCGCTGGTCTACCGAGCCGGGAGGCAGGAATTTGTCCAGAGCGAAATCCACCCGCACAGACTGGCCCGTCAGCATGCCGGACGGAACCTCGCGCGCATAAATGAACTCACCGGGCTGGGTGTAGCTTTCCGGCGACAGGGGCTTGCCGGCGATGCTGGCGCCGATCGAAACGGTTTTGAGCTTACCGAGCACGGCTTCCGGAATGGAAAATTTCAACTGCAGGATGGCCCCGGTCCTTTCCGCGCCGCGCGGCGTCTTCAAGAGGACGGCAAACTTGCCGGCGGTCCAGCGCCAGGCGTTCTGCTCGATAGGGTAAAAACCGGCGATCAACTGTCCGCCGGAAAGCTACACCCAGCCCGGTGAGTTCATTTATGCGCGCGAGGTTCCGTCCGGCATGCTGACGG
>JAMCRM010000323.1:7636-8259 GCA_023380575.1 Acidobacteriota bacterium
CTGCGGATCGGCCACGTGCACCGTCGAGGCCAGGGTCGCATTCTCTTCCTCGGTCTGTTGGACCCGGATCTTTTCTTTCCTGCTGCATCCCGCGATGCAGAGCAGGGCTGCCAGACCGGCTGCGCAAAATTTTGATCTCATCAGTCTCCGCTCTTCTCCACTTCCACAAGGCAACTATAAAATGTAGGTCCGCCGCCGGCATCGGTGAGCCGTTCGGAGGTCAGAACGTTCACGTTGCGGCGGTCCGGGGCGCTTCTGCCCCATCTTACCGAAGGCGCGCACACCACGCCCGCGGGCACACTTTCATCCACCTGGGCGCGCAACAGGCAGGAACCGCGGTCATTGAAAACGCGCACCGGGCCGCCGCTCGCGATGCCCCGCGCCGCCGCGTCGTCTTGATGCAGATGCAGCAGGGCCGTCTGCGAATCGGGCCGCGCGCGATTGCCGAAGGTGGAGTTCATGCTGTCGTCGTTCTTGGGCGAGATCAGTTCCAGCGGGAATTGCCGGCGCAGCGCTTCTTCCCCGAAACGCGATTCCACAGGCGGCGTGTACTCCAGCGAGTCCGCGCGAAACTCGCATTTGCCGGATTCCGTGCCAAAGCCGCCGTTCGCGAACGGCAGAAA
>JAMCRM010000323.1:8269-11149 GCA_023380575.1 Acidobacteriota bacterium
CCAGTTGCTCGAGCGTGATTCCGTGGACGAACGGGTGCGGGGACGCGAGCAGCGTTTCGATCAGCGCATCCTCGGAGTCCTGAAAGCACGGATCGGTGAAGCCCATCCGGTCCGCCAGCAGTCGAAATATCTCCACGTTCGGTTTGCACTCGCCGGGAGCGGGCAGGGCCGGCCGCGCCAGTTGCAGATAATAATGCCCGTAGGCGAGATACAGATCCGTGTGTTCGAGAAACGTGGTGGACGGCAGGAGAAAATCCGCGTAATCGGCGGTATCGGTCTGGAACTGTTCGATCACCACCGTGAGCAGGTCCTTGCGCAGCAGCCCCCGCCGCACCGCGTTCTGGTTGGGCGCGATAGCCGCGGGGTTCGAATTGTAGACGATCAACGCCTTCACCGGGGGATCGTTGAGTTCGTTGAGCGCCTTGCCCAGTTGCGCCATGTTTACGGTGCGCGCCGGCGGGCCGAGGTCCGGACGCTCCAGTCCGGTCCGGTTCAGGTGAAATGCCTGCGAGGTGGAAAGCTGCAAACCGCCGCCGGGGTCTTTCCACGATCCGGTGAGCGCCGGGAGCAGGGAAATGGTTCTGACCGCCATCGCTCCGCGCTCGCTGCGCTGCATTCCATAGTTCAGCCGGATCGCCGCGGGCCGCGTGGTGGCGTATTCTCTTGCCAGTGCGACGATGTCTTCCCTGGGGATGCCGGTCAGCGCGGAGGCGCGTTCCGGCGGGTACGCCTTCACGCGCTCGCCGAGTGCCTCGAAGCCGGATGTGTGGCGCGCGACGTAATCGGCATCGTGCAGTTTCCCGGCCGTGATGACGTGCATCATACCCAATGCCAGTGCCGCATCGCTGCCGGGGTTGATGAAAAAATGCCTGTCGGCGGCGGCGCCGGTGCGATTGCGGCGCGGATCGATGGTATAGAACCGTGCGCCATTGCGCCGCGCTTCCACGATGAACGGCCACAGGTGCGCGTTGGTGCCTAGCACGTTCGCGCCCCAGGCCAGGATCAGCCTGGAATGGCGGAACTGTTCGGGTTCGGTGCCGTAGCGGAAACCGAGTGCCTCGCTGAGACCGGCGGCGCCCGCAGTGGAGCAGATGGTGCGGTCCAGGCGTGAGGCGCCCAGCCGGTGAAAAAAACGGCGGTCCATGCCGGAGCCGTTCAGCAGCCCCATGGTGCCGGCGTAGCTGTACGGGAGAATGGCTTCCGGACCGCGCTCGGCGGCGATGGAATTCAGCCGGAAGGCGATCTCGTCGAGGGCCTCGTCCCAACCGATGCGCTCGAATTTCCCTTCGCCCTTGGCGCCCGCGCGCCGTTGCGGGTACAGAAGCCGGGCAGGCGAGTATTCGCGCTCCAGATACTGTGCCACTTTGCCGCAGAGAAAACCCCGCGTTATTGGATGGTCCGGGTCGCCGCGCAGCCGCGTCGCCATGCCGTTCTCGACATGGACCAGCACCGAACAGGTGTCCGGGCAGTCGAGCGCGCAAACGGAATGAAGGACGGGCATGTACCGAAAATTATAGCAACGCTGCCGTAAGGGAGTTTACGTTCGCACGAGGGCGGGCCTTTGACATCGTATCCAAAGCCGGAATACAATCTCTGCTGCTATCGATCCAAGCTCGATCGGGGGGATTATGGGTAACGTTGCTCGCGTGCTCGCTCTCCTTTTCGCAGCGGCTGCCATCACGCCGGTGCGCCTTCCCGCACAAGCCGTTTCCGCCACCATCTTCGGCACTGTCCGCGACCACACCGGCGCGGCTGTGCCGGGCGCTGTGGTGAGTGTCCACAATGTGCAGACCAACTTCAAACGCTCCGTGAATTCCGGCGGGGACGGAGGTTACTATTTCGCCCTGCTGCCGTTGGGCCAATACAGCCTCACGGTGGAAAAGCAGGGCTTCAGCCAGTTTGTCCAGCAGGGCATTACCCTGCAGGTGGATCAGCAGGCTCGGGTGGATGTCACCCTGCGGGTCGGCCAGATTACCGAGCAGGTGCTTGTGACGGCCGAGGCTCCGCTGGTGAACGCCGTCAACGCCGAGACCAGCGAAGTAGTGGACCGCCTGAGGGTGGAGGATCTGCCCCTGAACGGCCGCAACTTCGTGCAGTTGATCCAATTGACGACCGGCACCACCCCGGGTGCCCCCGGCGATTCGCAGAATAATGTGGTCATCAACCTGTTCCGTGGGCCGACGTTCTTCACCGCGAACGGCATGCGGAACATGTACAACAATTACGTGCTCGATGGCGTGGACAATAACGAAAACGCCTTCAACGCGGGCGGCATCGTCATCATGCCCGTGGTCGATGCCATTCAGGAGTTCAAGGTGAGCACCGGGAACTTCTCTTCCGAATTCGGGCGCGCCGCCGGAGGCGTGGTGAATGTACAGACCCGCTCCGGCACCAACGAACTCCACGGGAACCTTTTCGAATTCCTCCGCAACAGCTCGTTCGACGCGAACGACTTTTTCAATAACGCCAATGCGCGCTCCATTCCGGATTTCCGCCAGAACCAGTTCGGAGGCACGTTGGGAGGGCCGATCCGAAAGCACAGCCTGTTCGTTTTCGCGGCCTCCCAGGGCTGGCGGCAGCGCCGCGGCTTGACCTATCTTGGCTCCGTCCCGCCGGCCGAGGCGCGCACCGGGGATTTCACGAATCGCGCCTTCCCGACGATTTACGACCCCTTGACCACGCGTGCCAATCCGTCCGGGTCCGGTTCCATCCGGGATCCGTTCCCCGGCAACCGGGTGCCTTCGAACCGCATCGATCCGCTGGCGCCGCAGTTCCTGAACCTGATGCCGCTGCCGAACACCAACCCGGGCGCGATCGCGCTGAATTTCATCAACAACCCAAAGTGGACGCGCGGAGATAACCAGGGCGACGTCCGCATCG
>JAMCRM010000324.1 GCA_023380575.1 Acidobacteriota bacterium
GCGCGGTTGAGGCGGGAGAGAAGATCGTGGTGGGGGTGAACGCATTCCAGGCGGGCGGGGAGAGCATCGAACTGCTGGAGATTGACGAGGAGGCGCGGGAACGCCAGGCGCGCAAACTGGCGGCGCTCAGGGGCAGGCGTGATAACATGCGGGTTCGGCGTTCGCTGGACGCGTTGCGACGCGCGGCGGCGGGCGCGGAAAACACCATGCCCTGCATTCTCGACGCGGTACGGGCCGATGCCACCCTGGGCGAGATCTGCGGCGCGCTGCGGGACGTCTTCGGCACATACCAGGAAACGGCGCACATCTGATGACTACGGCACAACCCATTCGCGTTCTGGTGGCCAAACCCGGGCTGGACGGTCACGACCGGGGCGCCAAGGTGATTGCGCGGGCACTGCGCGACGCCGGCATGGAAGTGATCTACACCGGGCTGCGGCAGACGCCCGAGATGATTGTCAATGCCGCCCTGCAGGAAGATGTGCAGGTGATCGGCCGGTCGATTCTCTCGGGCGCGCACAACGCCATTATTCCGCGCGTGCTGCAACTGCTGCGGGAAAAGGGCATGGATGACGTGAAAGTCGTGGTCGGGGGCATTATCCCCGACGACGACGCCGAGCAATTGAAGCGCAGCGGGGTAGCGGCGGTGTTTCAACCGGGCGCCTCGCTGGAATCGATTGTCGGGTTTATCCGCTCGGCGGCTCCGGCGCGCTGAGTCTACCGCTTGAGGCCCTGCACGTAGAGCGCGCGATAGCCGTTGACCATGGTCTCCGTGCCGGTGACGGACACGATCCGGCCCATGTATTCGCTGGCTGAGGCGCGGGCATCGACACCGCCATCGCGGCGCGGGTCGTGCTCCTCGGGCATGACCATGTAGACGGTGCCATCCTTGGCCAGCAGGCCGATGGGCTGGCCGTTCTGCACGCACTTCTGGCCGCAGGCGCGGTGTGCTTCGCCGTGCTTGCCCAGTTGGAGGTAACAGGAGAGATCCAGGACCTCCCCCACGACCGTGGTGATTTTGCCGGGGAGCGGTTTCCTGTTCACGCCCGAGGCGATGGTGGTATCGGTCCAGGCAACGGCGGGTTTCGTGCCGATGCTGGCCAGGGGTTTATCATAGGATCCCTGCTGGACAGCCATTTCGGGATGCAGGATCCCGCTCTTGTGCGCAGCCAGCGCCAGGGCGGCGGCAGCGGCAACGATCGCGAAAATTTTCAGCTTTTTCATGACGGCGTCATCCACGGACGCTCGCGGCCGGGATCTTCCTGGTGAGATCCAGCATTTCCTCGCGACTCTCGGCTCCGATGGTGAAGCAATCGATGGCCTGCTGGGCCAGGGCGAATTGCAGGCATTCGTCGGCGCGGCTGCGCAGCCTGCCCGCGCCCAGGATCTTCATCCCGATGACCCCCTTGCCGGCCGCCTTCAACTGCTCGAGGACTTCCAGCGTGGCGGCGGGTTCGGCATCCATGGCCACCCGGGCAGGATTGATGCGCGCCAGTTGCACCTCGACCCAGGGTGTGCGCACAGCGGTGCGCACGGCTTCGATGCTGTGGGCCGAGATCCCGTGGGTGCGCACGATGCCTTTTTGGCGGGCTTCGGCGATCACGTTCATGGCGCCGGCGTTCTTTTCGGGCCAGTTGGCGTCGGTCATGCAGTGCAGCAGGAGAATATCGATGTAATCGGTGCCGAGTTCGCGGCGGAAACGGTCCAGGTCCGCTCGCATCTCTTTCTCAGTAGATGCGCGGGTCTTGGTAAGGACGGCGACTTTTTCGCGCGGCACGCGTTTGAGGGCCTCACGGACGTGCGGGTGCGTACCATACTGGTCGGCGCAATCCCACAGCGTGATGCCCTGATCGTAGGCGGCCTTAAAGAGGTCGGCCATGCCCTTCAGACCGAGTTTGCGGGTCTGGTTGGAACTCCCGCCGACGCCGTTGGTGCCGCTGGCCTGGGCCAGTCGGCTGACCTCGATCTTCCGAGGTCCCAGCGTGACGCGGTCGCTTGCCAGTTTCTTGACCGGGCCGGCGAAGAGCGGGTACGGAAAGCGGTCGAGAGTGAACGCCGCCGCGGCGCCGCACATGAAATCCCGCCTTCTCATCGGGGTTCCTCCGTCTTCGCGATGCGGCGTACGTTGATGCCGGCTTCTTGAAACAGAATTTCCACCAGGCCGAAATGCTGGTCGTAGTATTCGCTGGAATACTGCGCCATGCGCTCGGCGGAAATGGCTACCGCGGTGATGCCGGCCTGCACGATGGCGCGGGCACAGTCCATGCACGGCATGATCTCGACATACAGGGTGCAGCCCTCGGTGGCGGTGCCGGCGCGCGCCGCGTTGCAGATGGCGTTGCGCTCGGCGTGCTCGATCCACAGATACTTGGCGGGACGTTCCAGGCGCTCGGCCACGGTGTCGCGGATGCCGCGCGGGAACGAGTTGTAGCCGGTGGAGCGGATTTCGTGGGCGGGCCCCACAATGACGCAGCCGATCTGCGTATGGGGATCCTTGGAGCGGGTGGCCACCACCTGACAGATATTCAGATAATACTCGTCCCAGTTGGGAATCTGGCGCATAAGGTGTCTAACTGGTGATTATACGGTGTGCGGCGCGGTCGGCGCTCACAACGGCTCCGGTTGCGGAACGATCCGGTCGGTACGGCGGCGGACGCTGGTATGCACCTTGACTCGGTGGTGCTAAGCTGATTCCGGGAGGCAGCGCCGTGATCATAGGAGTCCCGAAGGAAATCAAGGATCACGAGACCAGAGTGGGGCTGGTTCCGAGTGGCGTCGTCGCTCTGCGCGAAGCCGGACATGAGGTGCTGGTGGAGAGCAAAGCGGGGGAAGGCAGCGCGATTCCCGACCGGGATTATGTGCGGGCGGGGGCGGCGATGGCGGCATCGGCGGGCGAAGTCTGGAACAAGGCCGATCTGGTGGTCAAAGTGAAAGAGCCACAGCGGACGGAGTATCCGTATTTCCGTCCGGGGTTGATCCTGTTCACGTATTTGCATCTGGCGCCTCTGCCGGAATTGACGGACCGGCTGCTGGCATCGCGGGTGAACGGGGTGGCGTATGAAACCATCGAGGAGCCGGATGGTTCGCTGCCGTTGCTGACTCCCATGAGCGAGGTGGCCGGGCGCATGTCGGTGCAGGTGGGCGCCTTCTATCTGGAAGCGCCGTATGGCGGCCGGGGGTTGCTGCTGGGAGGCGTGCCGGGGGTGGCTCCGGCCAACGTGGTGATTGTGGGCGGCGGGGTGGTCGGCACCAACGCGGCCAAGGTGGCCATGGGGATGGGCGCGCACGTGGTGATCATCGACAGGAATCTGAACCGCCTGCGGGAGCTTGACGATATTTTCAACGGGCAGGCAGTGACGCTGGCCTCCAACGTGTGGACGATCGGAGAGAACGTGCGGACGGCGGACCTGGTGATCGGGGCGGTGCTGATTCCGGGCGCCTCGGCGCCGAAACTGGTGCGGCGGGAGATGGTGGCCGCCATGAAGCGGGGTGCGGTGGTGGTGGACGTAGCCATCGACCAGGGCGGGTGTGTGGAGACCTCTCGTCCAACCACCCACACGGAGCCGATTTACTTCGTGGATGGGGTGCTGCATTACTGCGTTTCCAACATGCCCGCCGCGGTGCCGCACACCTCGACGTTCGCACTGACGAATGCGACCTTTCCGTATCTGCTGGAACTGGCGAACAAGGGCCTGCAGCGGGCGTGCGCGGACCATCCGGGGTTGCAGGCGGGGGTGAATACGTACAACGGGTATGTAACACACGAAGGCGTCGCGGAAAGCCAGCGGCGCGAGTGGAAATCCCTGGCCCTGGTGGCATAATCGGCAATAGTGATGCAAGCCGCTCCATCCAGTGAATCTCCACGCCCTCTGACGCAGCTCAGCGAAGAGGAGCATTTCTTCCAGTCCACGGTGCGGCGCTTCGCCCGCGAGCAGGTGGCGCCGTGGGTTCATGAAATGGACGAGGCCGGGCAATTCCGCAAGGACCTTATCCGGCAATTTTTCGAGCTGGGCCTGATGGGCATCGAGATTCCGGAAGAATACGGCGGCCAGGGAGGGTCCTTTTTTCAGTGCATCCTGGCCGTGGAGGAACTCTCGGCGGTGGATCCTTCGGCGGGCATTGTGGTGGACGTGCAGAACACCCTGGTGAACAACGCCCTGCTGCGCTGGGCCAACGAGGACCAGAAGCGGAAATACCTGCCGCGCATGGCGGGGGAGATCGTGGGAGCGTACGCGCTCTCGGAGGCCGGCTCGGGTTCGGATGCGTTCGCGCTATCGACGCGGGCAGTAGACCAGGGCGACCATTTCCTGGTGACCGGGCGCAAGCTGTGGATCACCAACGCCTATGAGGCCGGTCTCTTCCTGGTGTTCGCGAATGCCAGGCCGGAGGCCGGGTATAAGGGGATCACGGGCTTTCTGGTGGAGCGCGGCTTTCCCGGTCTCGAGGTGGGGAAGAAGGAGAACAAGCTCGGCATCCGCGCCTCCTCCACCTGCGAGCTGATTCTGGACAACTGCCGCGTGCCGAAGGAAAACGTCCTGGGCGAAGTAGGGCAGGGTTACAAGGTGGCCATCGAAACTCTGAACGAGGGCCGCATCGCGATCGGCGCGCAGATGATCGGGCTGGCGCGGGCGGCGCTGGAGCACTCGGTCAATTACGCGCGGGAGCGGAAACAGTTCGGCAAGCCTATTGGGGAATTCCAGATGGTGCAGCGCGACCTGGCGCTGATGGCTACAAACCTGGAAGCCGCGCGGCTGCTGGTATACAACGCGGCACGCCTGCGTGATGCCGGAATGCCATTCGCGCACGAGGCGGCCCTGGCCAAGTACTTCAGCTCCGAGATCGCCGAGGAGGCGGCCAGCAAGGGGCTGGAGATCTTCGGCGGGGTGGGCATCACCAGGGAGTACCCCGCCGAGAAGCTCTACCGTGACGTGAAGATCGGACGCATCTACGAGGGGACCAGCAATATGCAGTTGCTCACCATCGCCCGGAAACTGTTGGGCCGGTGAGTCCGTCATAATGGAAGAGGGGATAGCATGCGTGGTTTCGTACTCCCGGTCCTTCCGCTGGTCTTATTGCCGCTGTGGGCCGACGATATCAAGACGCCGGACACCAACGTAGACGCCGACGCCATCATCCGGAAGTTCGCCGCCAAGGAAACGGATTTCGCCCGGGCGCGTGAAAACTACACGTATCGCCAGACGGTGCGCATTCTGGAGTTGGACGATTCCGGCGGCATCCGGGGAAGGTACGAAATTGTAGAAGACATCATCTTTTCGCCCGATGGCAAGCGCACAGAAAAGGTGGTGCGGGCGCCTGTTTCCACCCTGCGCAACCTGCAATTGACCCCGGAGGATGAGCAGGACCTGCGCAACGTGCAGCCGTTCGTCATGACCACGTCCGAAATCCCGGAGTACGACATCCGGTACCTGGGCAAGCAGAACGCGGACGAGATTCCCTGTTACGTGTTCGCCATCAAGCCTAAGAAGCTGGTGCAGGGCAAGCGCTACTTCGAAGGCCAGATCTGGGTGGACGACCGCGACCTGCAGATCGTGAAGACCTACGGCAAAGGGGTGGGGCTGCTGAAGAAAGGCTCCGATAACCAGTTTCCGAAATTCGAGACCTACCGGGAACAGGTGGACGGCAAGTACTGGTTTCCCACCTACACCATCGCCAACGACACGCTGCATTTTCAAAGCGGCCCCCAGAAGATCAAGATGACCGTCAAGTACGAGGACTACAAGCGCTTCGAGGGCCGCTCAACGATTAAATTCGGCGACGTCGTGGACGAGAAGAAACCGGAGCAGAAGAAGTAAGCCTACCCGTGGATGAACTGGGCGAGGTAGTTCGGCAGCCCGATCTCGCCGATGATGTGCAGTTGCGCCTCGAGGTAATCGACGTGCTCCTCCTCCTCTTCCAGAATCTGCTCGAACAGTTCGCGTGAAACGTCGTCAGCGACCTCCAGGCACGTGCGGATGGCAGTTTTCAGGCGGGGGATGGCCTCCAGTTCCAGGGCAAGGTCGTTTTCGATCTGGGCCTGCACATTGTCGCCGACGCGAATGGGAAAGAGCTCGCTCATGTTGGGCGAACCTTCCAGGAAGAGGATGCGGCTGATGAGCTTTTCGGCGTGCTT
>JAMCRM010000325.1 GCA_023380575.1 Acidobacteriota bacterium
ATCGTGAAGATTCGTTTCGTGGAAAAGCAGCCGACGACGACGTGGAATATGGCCAATTCGCGGGAGTACGGATTCTACTCGAACGTCAACCCGCAGGTGGACCATCCGCGCTGGAGCCAGGCGACGGAGCGCCGGCTCGGTGAGTTCTTCAAGCGGAAGACGCTGATGTTTAACGGCTACGGGGACCAGGTCGCGCGCCTATACACGGGAATGGACTTGCGGAGGGATTTTTGAACACGCTCGAACAGCGCAGGCGGGAAGACGTGCAGGGGAAGGGCAGGGCTCGCTCAAGCCCCGTCATCCCGGCGGTGGTCTTCGCAGCCGGGCTTGCGCCCGCCGCGTGGCTCGTCTGGAAAGGGTTCAACCAGGACCTCGGCGCGACTCCGATCGAGTTCATTACACACGCGACGGGCACGTGGACGCTGCGGTTCCTCCTGATTACGCTGGCGATCACGCCGCTGCGCAAGCTGCTCGGCCTGCCGCAGTTGATCCGGTTCCGCCGCATGCTGGGGCTGTTCGCGTTTTTCTACGGCTCGCTCCACATGCTGACTTACGTCTGGCTCGACCAGTTCTTCGATCTCGGGGCCATTGTGAAGGACATCGGCAAGCGCCCGTTCATTACGGCCGGAATGACGGCGTTCCTGCTGCTGATCCCGCTGGCGGTCACTTCCACGGCCGGCTGGATCCGGCGCATGGGCGGGAAGCGCTGGCGGATGTTGCATCGCCTGATCTACGCCAGTGCGGCCGCGGGCGTCGTGCACTATTACTGGCTGGTCAAGTCGGATGTCCGCCGGCCCGTGGCATACGCCGCGGTTCTGGCGATTCTGCTGAGCTACCGCCTCGCCGCGCTCTTCGTTCGAAGGCGCAGATTGCCATCGCCTTCCCACCTGAGGTTTTAAACTCTTGGCTGGTCAACTGCAGCTCCGGAGGGTGGGGCAGACGATCGTCTTTTGTCGTCTGCCATTTTGGGCCAAAGCTGGCAGGCCACAAGAAACGATGGCCTGCCCCACTGGCGCCGCCGCCCCTGGGCTGGGCGAACAATGAGCCGGAAGCGCATTGCCGTGCACGGGCACCGGGGCGCCCGCGCGCTGTTTCCCGAGACCACGCTCGCGGCCTTGCGCCACGCCATCGACGCGGGCGCCGATTTTATCGAACTGGACCTCGCAGTCACGAAAGACGACAGGATCGTGGTCTCGCATGACCCGGTGCTCGATCCGCGCCTCTGTACGGCCCCGCCCGGAAGCGTGGTCCGCCGCCTGACTTTCGACGAACTCCTGAAGTGGGATTTCGGCTGCCTGAAAAATCCCCGTTTTCCGCGGCAGACGCCTGCGCCCGGGAGCCGCATGCTCGCGCTCGAAGAGGTGTTCAATCTCGCGAGGGAAGTACCGGTCCAGTTCAACCTCGAGGTAAAAAGCTTTCCGCAATTCCCGGAGTACGCGCCTCCGCCCGACCGCTTCGCGCAGTTGCTGAACGAGGCGATCCGCTCAGCCGGTCTCGGCGACCGGGCCGTCGTGCAGTCGTTCGACTTCCGCATTCTGCACGAGATGAAAAAGCTGGCCCCCGGACTCCGCCTGGCAGCGTTGTACAGCCCCGGTCTGGCCGATCCGGTTGCGATCGCCCGGCAAGCGGGTGTTTCGATTCTCGCGCCGGACCACAGATTGCTGGCCGCGCGCAGGATCCGGGCCGCGCACGGGGCCGGTCTCGAAGTCATCGCCTGGACCGTCAACACGGCACGGGAATGGGCGAGGCTGATCCGGGCAGGAATCGACGGGATCATTACGGACGACCCGGCAGGGCTGATCGACTATCTGAAGCGCGCGGGGCTCAGGTGAGCGCTATCGCTTTGCGCCCAGGCTGTTTGCAACCCGCATGATCATTTGCACCCGCTCGCCCCGCTGCCAGCTTTGCATGATTTCCTTCTCGGACAGGCCTCCGGCGCGCCCGAGCAGCATGTAGGCGGGCAGCGCGTGGCCGAGGCTTTTCCATTGGGCCATTTCGACCAGCGCGGGCAGGGCGCGGTCGCGAAGTTGCTCGAGCACGGAAGCGGGCCGGTCTTCCGTGAGCGTGACCAGGGCCAGGGCCGCCTTGTTGCGGTCGCTCCAGACAAGCGAGTTCAGCATCTCGATGAACCAGGTGGGCGGGATTTTCAGGTCGGGATCATCATCGCGCCTGGCGAGCACGGCGATTGCGGCCAGCGAGCGCACCGCGTTGTTCCGCACGCTGTCGTTGGAGTCCTGGACGGCGTAGAGCAAATCCGCGACCACGCCCCGTTTCTTGGGAGCGTACCCGATGATGTACGCGGCGGCCGCGCGCTCGGTGTCGTCGCCGGAATTCCGCAAGACATCGCGCAGCAGCGGCACGTTCTGTTCGGCAAAATCGCGGAACCGTTCCTGGAAGGCGCGGCATTCGGGATCGGCCATCAGGGAGTAGCCGTGCGTGAGGTCGTCGGCGCTCGTCCCGTTCCGGACGGCCCGCTCCACGGCGGAGAGGAACTGGTCATAGGCCTGTGTGATCGCGG
>JAMCRM010000326.1 GCA_023380575.1 Acidobacteriota bacterium
CTAGTTCCATCGAAAGGCAGCGGATCGCCGAACCGGTGAACTCGAAGACGCACCCCGTCCCACCGCCCACGCCGATGCGTGCAATCAATGCCAGAATAATGTCCTTCGCGGTCACTCCGGGCCGGAGTGTTCCCTCCACGCGCACCTGAAAAGTCCTGGACTTCCGCTGCAGCAGGCACTGTGTCGCGAGCACGTGCTCCACTTCGCTCGTGCCGATTCCGAAAGCCAGCGCTCCAAAAGCGCCATGGGTGGCGGTGTGGCTGTCGCCGCAGACCACCGTCATGCCCGGCTGCGTGAAGCCCTGCTCCGGGCCGATCACGTGCACGATGCCCTGAGGTTTGCTATGGGTGCCGTAGCAGGGAATGCCGAACTCCTTGCAGTTGGCTTCGAGTTGCTGGAGTTGCCTGGCCGCGATTTCATCCGCGATCGGCAGGCTGGGGTCCGTGGTGGGAATGCTGTGGTCGGCCGTGGCGACGGTCCGGTCGGGGCGCCGCACTTTCAGACCGCGCTCCCGCAATCCCTGGAAAGCCTGCGGCGACGTCACTTCGTGCACCAAGTGCAGGTCGATGTACAGCAGCGTGGGAGCGCCCGGCTGCTCGTGAACCACGTGTGAATCCCACACTTTCTCAATGATGGTACGGGGGTTGCTCATAAGTTAAGATACTGTTCACCCCCGAGACGCCGAGCGTCTCGGGGGGTTTAGCCTCATCTACCAGTTTACTGAGGATGGGATGAACCCGAAACCGGTAAGTTCCGGGCTCATCCGATCGCGGCGCAAACGGCTTCACCAACCTGTTCGGTGGTGGCCGGCGCGCCCGAAGGCCTCAGGTCCGCGGTCACTCTACCACTCCCCAGGACCGCTTCCATGGCCGTGTTTACCGCGGCGGCCTCTTCCTTCAAACCAAAACTGTATTCCAGCATGGCCGCCACCGAGCCGATGGCGCCCAGCGGATTCGCCTTGCTCTGCCCCGCAATGTCCGGAGCGGAACCGTGGACCGGCTCGTACAATCCAACCCATGCGCCGGAAGGCTTGCGGTCCCCAATGGAGGCCGAAGGCAGCATGCCGATGGAGCCGGCCAGCACCGCGCCTTCATCGCTGAGGATGTCGCCGAACAGGTTCTCGGTCAGAACCACGTCGAACCTGCGCGGATTCAATACCAACTGCATGGCGCAGTTGTCCACCAGGATGTGTTCGAGCGCGATGTCCGGAAACTCCCGCGCCACTTCCACCACTACCTTGCGCCAGAGCTGCGAGTTCTCGAGCACGTTCGATTTGTCCACCGAGGTGACCTTCTTGCGGCGCCCCCGCGCCAGGTGAAACGCCATGCGGGTCACGCGCTCGATCTCGGCGCGCGTGTACTTCATGGTATTCACCGCGTACTCTTCGCAGCCCTCGCCGAAGATGCCGCGCGGCGTGCCATAATACATGCCGCCGGTCAACTCGCGGACAATAATCATGTCCGTGCCTTCGACCAGGTGATTCTTTAAGGGCGAGGAATCGAGCAGCGAGGCATATGCCCGCACCGGCCGCAGGTTTGCATAGACGCCGAGCGTCTTGCGAATACCCAGCAGGCCCTTCTCGGGCCGCTTTTCCGGAGGAGCGTTATCGAACTCCGGCAATCCCACCGCGCCCATCAACGTGGCGTCGGCGGCAAGCGCAAGTCGCGCCGTCTCCTCGGGAAACGGCGTGCCCGTCTTGTGAATGGCGATTCCGCCCAATAATCCTTCCGTCAGGGTCAAAGAGTGATTCCAATGCCGCGCCACGTGACGCAGAACACGGACCGCCTCGACCGTGACCTCATTACCGATCCCGTCTCCGGGAAGCACTAAAATTTTAAGGTCCATTAATCCGCCACAACCCGTTCCGCTTTTTGACCCTCGTGAATCAGGGCAACAATCTCTTCATCCAGCACGCCCTTCTTGCGGTCCGCGAGCGCCGTGAATCTGCGATACAGGTCGTCCAACTCCTGCCTGTTCAGTTCCAGTCCGAGCTCCGCGCACCGTTTGTGCAGAGCGTGCCGGCCGCTGTGCTTCCCGAGCACCAGTTTGCTCTCGGGTACGCCCACGCTCTTCGGGTCGATGATCTCGTACGTGGTCCTGTTCTTTAAGTATCCATCCTGGTGGATGCCCGCTTCATGCGCGAAGGCGTTCCGTCCCACGATGGCCTTGTTCGGCTGCGCGCCGAAACTGATGATCGAACTCAGCATCTGGCTGGCCGGGTAAAGGTGCTCGCTCTGGATCGCCGTGTGATACGGCAAACGGTCGTGGCGGGTCTTGAACGCCATCACAACCTCTTCGAGCGAACAATTCCCGGCCCGCTCGCCGATGCCGTTGATCGTACACTCGATCTGCCGCGCTCCGGCCTGCACCGCCGCGATGGAATTAGCGACAGCCAACCCCAGATCGTCGTGGCAATGCACGCTCACGATGGCGCGATCGCCCAGCGCCTTGGCAACGCGGCCGATGATCTCGCCATATTCCTCGGGCACCGAATAGCCCACTGTGTCGGGAATGTTCACGGTCCGGGCGCCGGCGGCTACCACCGCTTTCGAGACCGCTTCCAGATAATCGGGATCCGTCCGCGCGCCGTCTTCAGCCGAAAACTCCACGTCGTCCACATACCTGCGCGCCAACTCCACTGCCGCCGCTGCTTCTTCGAGCACCTGTTCCCGCGACTTTTTGAGTTTGAATTTCAGGTGGATTTCGCTTGTCGCGATGAAGGTATGGATGCGCGGCCGCTTGGCGTTCTCGAGCGAACGGGCGGCGCGCTCCACATCCATCGCGCAGGAACGGGCCAAGGCTGCCACCTGAGTCCACGGAAACTCGCTGCTGATGGCGCACACCGCTTCGAAATCGCCTTCCGAGGCGATGGGAAAGCCGGCCTCCAGGGTGTCTACCCCTAAGTCCACAAGCTTGCGCGCCAGGCGGAGTTTCTCCGGGACAGTCATGCTGCATCCGGGCGACTGCTCGCCGTCCCGCAGAGTGGTATCGAAAATGTATACTCGGTCGCTCATAGTAGTTCCACTCGAAGGCCCTATTATCTCCGGGTACTCCGGATTTCGCAAATTTATAATATTCGCGGTCCACATAAAACTTTGTTATCCTGAACAGAGCCAATGGAACTGTACCCTCTCCAGGTTTTCCTCACGGTGGCGAGCGAAAGAAGCTTTTCGCGTGCCGCCGAAAAACTGCTGCGCACGCAACCGGCGATCTCGCTGGCTTTGCAGCGTCTGGAGAGCGAACTGGGTGAGAAACTGATCGACCGCTCGGCGAAAGGACTGGTCCTGACCGACGCCGGCACCGTCGTGCTCGAATACGCCCGGCGTTTCGAGAATCTGCGGCAGGAACTGGAGAATTCCCTGGCCGAACTGCGGGATAATTCCGCCGGCCGCCTCTCCATTGGCGCCAATGAATCCACCACGCTTTACCTCCTGCAACACATCGAGTGCTACCGGCATCTTTATCCGAAGGTGAAAGTGCAGGTCCGGCGTAGCCTTTCCAGCAAAATCCCGGCGGACCTGATCGATGGCAACCTGGAACTAGGGGTGATCAGTTACGACCCCGGCGACGAGCGCCTGGTCTCCGAGGTGATCTATACGGATGCCTTGTGTTTCATCGTGTCCCCGAAGCACCGCCTGGCCGGGCGCGAGACGGTTTCGATCGCGGAATTGGGAAAGGAAATTTTCATTGCGCACAACGTGATTTCGCCTTACCGGGAACTGGTGATCCGGGAATTCCAGCGGCACAAGGTAGCGCTGAACATGGAAGTGGAAATGCCTACGATCGAGACCATCCGCAAGTTGGTCCAGAACAACCAGGGCGTGGCGTTTCTGCCGCGTATGTGCGTGGAGCAGGACATCGGACAGGGAATCGTCCGCGAGGTCAAGGTCACGGAACTGGATGTGGAACGCAAAATCCGGCTGGTCTACCCTGCCCGCAGGGTGCTGAGCCACGCCGCCCGAGCCTTCCTGGAGGTCGTAAAAGGGAGATAACCCTCCCCGGCCTACTTCAGCGCGTTTTGCAGCGGAATCTCGAAATAGAACAGCTCTTTGCCGGAGGACGCCTCGCTCAGGCCCGTAATGTACAGGGTGGAGTTGTGCTGGTAGCCGGTCTGGAAATAGAAGAAGCCGCCGGCGGACTGGCCCGGCGGAAGCATCTTCGCCGCGAAGGCCCGGCCTTCGATTTCCCAGGAATCCAGCGGATTCTTGCTCTTCTTGACGCGGGGTCCGGTGGGGCCTACCAGGACCTTCGGCCGGTCGGCTCCCTGGACATAGCGCACGTCGCGCGCGGGAATGGCCACGGCGCGGCTGCGGTCCGGCGCGACATATTCCACTTTCATGTTTTCCACCCGGATCGTCTGGTCGCTGCCGTTTTGCATCACAATGAGAATTGGCAAAATGCCGTACTTGTAGGGATTGTTCTTTCCAAACGCGGGCTTAGCCTCTTCATCGGACTGGTAGGCCTGGGCGCCGATGGTGACTTTGGCGTTGGTCTGGTGCGCCGCATAGCTGGCCGCCGGGCGCATTTCGAATTTGGGGCTCTCCTTGTCCGCCGCAAACGCGACGGCTATACTCATGAAAAGAACCAAACGTTTGCAGTCAAGACTCATTTACTTCCTCTATCGCACCGTTCAGGCGTTTGGGTTGCCCTTGTTATTATTCTATTTCCTCCTGCGCGGTTTGCGCGACGCCCGCTATCTCCGCTCCATGCGGCAGCGTTTCGGTTTTCTCCCCCGTACGTTTAGACAGACCTCTCCCGGGGCGATTTGGTTGCACGCCGTTTCCGTGGGCGAGGTGCTCGCATTACCGGAACTGGTGCGCCGGCTTGGCGCCGAATTCCCGCGCGCGCCGCTGTTCATTTCCACCTCGACGCTGGCCGGAAAAGCCACAGCGGAGAGCAGACTGGGCGGCTCCTGCGCCGGAGTGTTCTATGCCCCGGTGGATTATGTCTTCGCCGTGCGGCGTGTGCTGCGGACCATACGGCCGTCCGTGGTGGTGGTCGCCGAAACCGAAATCTGGCCCAATCTGTTCCGCGAGGTCAAACGCACTGGCGCGGGACTGCTGATGGTGAACGGCCGCATTTCGGACCGTGCGGTCGCCCGCTACGTCAAGTGGCGCGGCTTTTTCCAACACGTGCTGCGTTGGCCGGACGCCATCCTGGCGCAGAGCGCGGAACTGCGCGAGCGGTTCCTTCAAGCTGGCGCTCCGCCCGCCAGCGTGCGGGTGGGCGGCAACCTGAAGTATGACTTCCAGCCGCATGAGGCCGGGCCGGATTCTCCGGTGCGCCGCTACCTGGAGCGCGTCCGCCCGGGGAAGTTATGGATGGCGGCGAGCACCATGCCGCCGGCCGGGCCTGGAGACCTGGACGAAGACGATGCGGTCATCGAAGCGTACCAGTCGCTCGCCGCGCGGCACGCGGATCTGCTGCTGATTCTCGTGCCCCGCAAGCCGGAGCGGTTTGACCTGGTGGATCGCAAGCTGCGGGCCGCGGGCGTGCCGTTCGTGCGGCGCTCCGCGCTCGCATCGGCGTCGGGCGAAGCGCTGCCGCACGTGCTGCTGCTGGACTCCATCGGCGAACTCGGCGGGCTGTTCTTTCTGGCGGATGTCGTCTTTATGGGCGGAACGCTCGCCCGGCGCGGCGGCCACAACATTCTGGAGCCCGCCTTCTTCGGCCGGCCGATTGTGGCCGGTCCGCACATGGAAAACTTCCAGGCCATTGCCGGCCAGTTCCGCGGGGCTGGCGCCATGGTCGAAATCGAATCGGCCTCCGCGCTGGCCTCGGCCGTTCACCTGTTGTTCGTCGAGCCGGACCGCGCCTCGGAATTGGGCCGGCGCGCGCTCGTGTGCGCCGAATCGCGTCGCGGCGCCACCGGCACGGCCGCGGCGGAAATCCGGCGGCTTTACACCGGCTGCTTTCCCAGCTTTCGTCCGCTGTTTTTCCTTTTGCTGTGGCCTCTTGCCCGAATCTGGGGGTGGGGAGGACGGTGGAAGCGCGCGCGCGACTTGGCGCGCCGCAAGCGGCTGCGGGCCGCGGTCGTCAGCATCGGCAATCTCACCATGGGAGGCACGGGGAAAACCCCCATGGTCCTTTACGTGGCGGAAAAGCTGAAAGCGGCGGGTCGCAAGCCCGGAATCCTGACCCGCGGCTATGGGCGGCACTCGCCGGAAAAGCACTTGGTCCTGGATGCCGGCGCGCTCGTGCCCGCCCTGCGCTCCGGCGACGAGCCGCAGATCTTCCTGCGCGCCGCCGTGGCGCCGGTCGGCATCGGCCCGAACCGGTTTCACAACGGCCAACTCCTCGAACGGCAATTTCACGTGGACACTTTAGTGCTGGACGACGGCTTCCAGCACCTGCGCCTGGCGCGCCAGGTGGACGTGGTGCTGGTGGACGGGCTCAATCCGTTCGGTGGAGGCGAACTCTTCCCGCTCGGACGGCTGCGCGAGCCGATGAGCGGACTGGCGCGCGCCGGCATCTTCGTGATCACCCGCAGCGATTCCGGACGCACCGTCGAGACCGTGGAGGCGATGCTGCGACGCCACAACCCGCGCGCGCCGATCTTTCAAGCGCGCGCCGTCCCGGAATGCTGGATCGAATACCAGACGGGCTCGCCG
>JAMCRM010000327.1:0-3047 GCA_023380575.1 Acidobacteriota bacterium
GTATCTCGGTTCCCCCCGAAATGTTGATTACGGGACAGCGGCCCCCGCCGGCACGCTCGAAGTACCAGAGCCAGGAACGGTCGTCCCAGGGCTCGCCGGTGGAGCCAAGCAGGCGCAGCGAATCGAGGCGGCTCGCCTCGGGCCGGCTGTGGCGCATGAGCAGCCGGATGGCCGTGGGCGAGATGCCCAGCGTGGTAATCCGGTGGCGCTCGATGATCTGCCATAGCCGGTCCGCCGTGGGGTAGTCGGGTGCGCCATCATACATGAAGACAGTACCGCCGAAGTGGTGATTGCCCAGGATGCTCCACGGGCCCATCATCCAGCCGATGTCGGAGAGCCAGAAGAAGCGGTCCGTGTCCTGGTGGTCGAATGCCAGCCAGATTTCCTTGGTGACCTGCGCCAGCGCTCCGGCGTGGGTGTGGACTACGCCCTTTGGCCTGCCGGTGGTGCCGGAGGTGTAGAGCAGCAGCGCGGGGTCCTCGGAATCGAGCGGAAGTGTTTCGCATTCGTCCGGCTGGCCGCGCAGCAGGTCTTCGGTGCAGATCAGCACGTGCTCCACGGGCGTGGTGATTTTTTCTATCAGCGGCAGCGCCTGCCCGCGGCGGGTCAGGCGTGGAGCGGTGAAGACCACGCGCGCACCGGAATCCTCCAGCCGCGCGGCGATTGCCGCCGTGCCGAAGCCGGCGAAAATGGGCGTGACGATCAGACCGAGTTTCAGACACCCGTAAAGGATGGTGAGGATCTCAGGCGCCATGGGCATGAGCATGGCCACGCGGTCGCCCTTCACAAGCCCGAGTCCACGCAGATAGTTGGCCAGGCGGTTAGCGTCACGGCGGAGTTCCGCGAAGGTGATGGTGCGGGTGGCGCCGTCCTCGCCTTCCCAGATGCAGGCGATGCGCTCCGGCGGGTGGCGGTCCACGCAGTTGTGAACGATATTGAGCTTGCCGTGAATGAACCACCGGGCCCACTCCGGGCCGCGGCTTTCATCCAGGACGCGCTGGTACGGCTCGAACCACGCGATTCCGGCTTCGCGCGCCATGGTGCCCCAGAACTCCTCCAGATGTTCCGTGGAGTAGCGCAGAAACGCCTCGCGGCTCGTGAAACCGAGGCGGCGCATGAGGCGCATCACGTTGGTGCGTTCCACGAATTCGGGCGAAGGCTGCCAGATCATTTCGGGCGCACCATCTCGAAGCGGTCCGTGGTGCGGCAGTAAGTGGGGCCGCCCATGCGGCCGATGGCCGCGAGCGCGTCGGGATGGATCTTGAAATTATCCATCAGCCCGTCCCTCACGTGAAACCGTATCACTTCGCCGATCACGATGTGGGCGCCCAGAGGGCGGGGGCTGATTTCGACCATCTGCATCAGCCGGCACTCCATCTGCACCCGCGATTCGGCGACACGCGGAGGGCGTACCAGATCGCTCGCAATGGGGGTGAGCCCGGAAACCTCGAACTCATCCACTGCGGGCGGGAACTCGGCCGCGGTAGCGTTCATCTGGGCGGCGAAATCTTCGGAAACGATGTTGACCACGAATTCTCCCGTGGCCTGGATATTGTGCAGCGTGTCCTTGCGCTTGCCGTCGCTCGCCCGCACCATGGGGCAGAAACAGATGACCGGGGGATCCGCGCTCACGCCGGTGAAGAAACTGAACGGCGCCAGGTTGAGAATGCCTTCCGGACTGATAGTGGAGACGAACGCGATGGGGCGCGGAACAATGGCGCCCACCATGAGGCGGTAAATGTCTCGGGGTTCGCAACAGCCGGGGTCGACAGTCACTTTGGCTCCATCCAGCTCATCCAGTATTCCTTCCACTCTACGTTTTCGGCAGCCGGGAGAACGTGGATGGGGTTGAGGCCGTCCAGCATCACGGCGTATTCGTCGGTGTGAGTTTTGGCCGCCTGGTTGCGCAGCGCCTTGGGGTGCGGGCCGTGATGAATGCCGCGTGGATGCAGGGTGGCCCAGCCGGGGCGGATGTTCTCCCGGGAGAAGAAATCGCCCGCGTGGTAGAAGATGAACTCGTCGTAGTCGGTGTTGCGGTGGAAAAAGGGCACCCGGAGGGCGTCGGCATCCTCCTCCAGGGGACGAGGCAGAAAACTGCAAATGGCCGCGCCCGCGGTAACGAAGGTCGTGTGGGCGCTGGGCGGCAGATGCACGCGCGGGCTCATTACGGGGCGGATATCGCGCATGTTGATCTTCCACGTCGTGAGGTCTCCCTTCCAGCCGACGACGTCGATGGGATTGAACGGATACCAGACGCGCGAAATCTCTTCATCCACTTTGATGCGCACTTCCCATTCGCGGTGGTCGTCGAGCTGCGGCGCTGGATCGGGCGTGGTGATCACCGCCGGGTCATAGAGCGCGTGCTGTCCGATCAGGCCCTTTTCGGGTGGTTCGAACTCGGCGCGGGATTGCACGATGAGGAAGAAGTTGTCGCGCGTCTCCGGCAGCACGCGCTGGGTGACGGCGCGGGGGATGACGAGGTAGTCGCCGGGCTCGAAGGGCAGCGGCCCGAAGTCGGTTTCCACAATCCCGGCGCCGCGGTGGACGAATACCAGTTCGTCGCCATCGGCGTTGCGGTAGTAGAACGGCATGGGCTCGGAGCGGCGGGAAACGTATAGCGTTACATCCTGGTTGCCGAGGAAGGCAATGGGCCGGCCCTGCGGGTCGTGCAGGTCGGTTGGTTCCAGCCGGTTCAGGTCGAAGCAGTGCGGGCGCAGTTTGCCTTCGAAGCGCACCCACCCGGTGGGCGGATGGGCGTGGTACAGGTGCGCGCTGCGGCCGTAGAAGCCCTTGCGGCCGTGCTCCTCCTCGTACGTTCCCTCGGGCAGGCCGACATGCGCCTGCCGGGCCGTGAGCCCCTTCTTCAGCGGGTACATAGTTCCCTCACACCACGCGGTTTCGCAATACTCCGATGTTCTCGATTTCGAGTTCGATGGTATCGCCGCGGCGCACCCAGCGGTCCAGTTCCAGGCCGCAGCCCGTGCCGACCGTGCCGGAGCCGATCACGTCGCCGGGGTAAATGGTGTCGTCGCGAGTGAGGAACTCGA
>JAMCRM010000327.1:3057-11344 GCA_023380575.1 Acidobacteriota bacterium
AACTCGATCATCTGTTCGAACTTCCAGTAAATCGAAGCGGAATTCCCGCGCGACCATTCCTGGCCGTTGACGCGCGCGGTCATCTCCAGCCGGTAGGGGTCGCCGATTTCGTCCCTGGTCACCAGCCACGGCCCCAGCGCGGTGCACCATTCCTTGCCCTTGGCGGGGCCAAGCCGCACGCGCATCTCACGGCGCTGGATATCGCGCGCGCTGAAGTCGTTCATCACCGTGAAGCCGGCGATATATTCTAGCGCCCGGGCGGCGGGCACATTTCTGCCGCGTTTGCCGATGATGGCGGCCAACTCCAGTTCGTAGTCGAATGCTTCCGTGAATGCGGGCCAGGGGACATCTTCGCCCGTGCCGATGATATTATGTTGTCCGCTTCGGTAGTAGACCGGGATCTCGTACCATTCGCGTGGCATAGGCTCGCCGCGCTTTTCGAAACCTCGCTTCACGTGATCTTCGAAGGCGTAGAAATCGCGCACCGACGGCGGATGGGGCAGCGGCGCGAGCAGCCGCACGGATGCAAGGGCGAACGACGGCTCGCCGCGTTCCAGGGCGCGGCAGGCCCATTCCATGGCGCGATGCTCGCCGCGCAGGAACTCGAGCATGTCCGGGGGAAGCAGGACATCGCCGACTTTGCGCGGCTGCGGCTCCCCTCCGGCTTCCAGCACGCCGGCGCAGGCCATGTTCAAGTCCACTACCGCATCGCCGTGAACCGCGCCAATCCGCCGCTCGGGTCCGAGCGGGGTGGCGATTTCAAACGTGCACAGCTTCATAGATTGCCGCGCCGGGCCTGTTCCCGCTCGATGGCCTCAAACAGCGCCTTGAAATTGCCTTTGCCGAAACTGCGGCTGCCGCGCCTCTGGATAATTTCGTAGAACAGTGTGGGGCGGTCCTCCACGGGCCGCGTGAAGATCTGGAGCATATAACCTTCGTCGTCGCGGTCCACCAGAATGCCGAGTTCGGCAAGCTGCGCCAGCGGCTCCTGAATGTCCCCCACGCGCGCCGTCAGGTCCGTGTAGTAGGCCGCCGGGACGCGCAGAAATTCCACGCCCTGTGCGCGCAGTCGCGTGACGGAGCCGATAATATCGCCGGTGGCCATGGCGATGTGCTGCACGCCCGGCCCGCGATAATAGTCGAGGTATTCCTCGATCTGCGATTTGCGCTTGCCGGCGGCGGGTTCGTTGATGGGGAACTTGATGCGGCCGTTGCCGTTGGACATCACCTTGGACATCAGCGCGGAGTACTCGGTGCTGATGTCGCGATCGTCGAAGTGTTTGAACAGCCGGAAACCCATGACGTCGCGGTAGAAGTCCACCCAGGCGTTCATCTGTCCCCAGCCGACGTTGCCCACCATGTGGTCGATAAATTCCAGGCCGGCGGGCCGGGCCACCGCATCGGGCTCCGCCACTTCAACGAAGCCGGGCAGGAAAGCGCCCGTGTAGCCGGCGCGGTCCACGAACGTGTGTACCGTATCCCCATAGGTGGCGATGGAGGCCACCCGCACCTTGCCGCGCTCGTCGCACAGCGTTTCGGGCTCGCGCACGCCGAGCGCGCCGCGGCGGGTGGTTTCGCGCCAGGCCGCTTCGGCATCGTCCACCGCCAGGGCAATATCACGGACGCCGTCACCGTGGGTCCGCACGTGTTCCGCGATGGGGTGCTCGGGGGTCAGGGCCGTGGTAAGAACGAAGCGGATTCTGCCCTGTTCCACCATGTAGGAAGCGCGGTCGCGCGTGCCGGTCTCCGGACCACGATAGGCCGTCAGGCGGAACCCGAACGCCGCGCGATAGTAGTACGCGGCCTGGCGCGCGTTGCCCACCCAGAATTCCACGTGGTCGGTGCCGTTGATCGGCAAAAAATCGCGCTCAGCGGCCACGGCTTGCTCCAAAACTTGCATGATGTTTCAACTCCTCGAGCAAACGCTCGTTCTCTTCCCCCGTGCCTACGGAGATGCGCACGCAGTGCGGCAGCCCGAAAGCGGCCAGCGGGCGGATGATAACGCCACGCTCGAACAGGCCGTCGGTCAGGCGGCGCGCCTGTTCCTCGCCGGCCAGGGGCAGCATGATAAAGTTGGCCTCCGAGTCCACTACCTGGAACCCCAGCCCGCGCAGCGCCGCGGTCAGAAATTGCCGCCCGGCGGTGTTGGAGTCCACGGAGCGGCGCAGAAACACCTCATCATCCAGTGCCGCGATACCCGCCGCCTGCGCGGGAGTGCCCGGCTCGAACGGCAGTTTCACCTTCAGCAGGTTGGCGATCAGCTCTTCATGGGCGAAGCCGTAGCCGATGCGCGCGCCCGCCAGCCCGTAGACCTTCGAAAATGTGCGCAGCGTGATCACGTTGTCATAGCGGTACCGCATGGAATCGGGATAGGCGGGGTTGGCGGCGGCATATTCGAAGTAAGCTTCGTCCAGGATGATGAGCACACGCTCGGGCACGTTCCGGTAGAAGGCTTCAAACTCCTCCCGCGTAAAAACGGTGCCGGTGGGATTGTTCGGGTTGGCCAGGTAAATGATCTTGGTATTCGTGTTGATGGCCTGCGCCATGCCCTCCAGATCATACCGCCACTCGCGGTACGGCACCGTGCGGTAGCGCACGCCGCGCGACCGCGCCAGCACCTGGAACCCGATGAACGCCGCTTCGGTGGTGAGCACCTCATCCTCGTCGCAGAGAAAGGTGCGGATGATGTTGGACATGATGCCTTCCGAGCCGCTTCCGGCAATCACGTTTTGCACCTTGACGTGGAAGCGCGCGGCAAGCACGCGCCGCAAATCCAATCCGCCATTGGGATAGAGCTGGATGCGGGAGAGGCTTTGGCGCATGGCCTCCAGCGCCAGCGGGGAAGCGCCCAGCGGGTTTTCATTGGAGGCGAGTTTCACGGCGCTGCCGTCCTCCGGGTTCCGGCCCGGTTCATAGGGCCTGAGGGAAGCGATATAGGCAGGCACCAGGGGCATTCGCTATCTCAATGATAGCCAAGGACAAAACCGACGTGAAATGTGTGATTTAGAACGGTCGTAACCTGCCGGCGCCGCTTCACGCCAAAACAGGCAGATGCGGTTTCCGATTCTGATACTGGGCGTAACTGCCCTTGCGCACGCGCAAATTGCCTTCCTGCGGCCTGCCAGCACCGTCACCATGCCCACTCCCATGGTCGACGGCAACAGCCCCGGGTTCTGGCACGGCGACACTCTCACGGTGTTCACTTCCACCGGCTACCCGGTATCGATGAGCGGCCCCGGTTTACTGAATCTGGGCCCGGACGTTTCTCCGGTTGTGCAACCCGGCGATCATTACCCGTTGTGGATCGAGGCGGTGTGGACCGACGAAGACGGAACCGTCTACGCCTGGTACCACCATGAGCCCGGAGGCGTGTGCAGCAATAACAAGCTGACCGCTCCCCGGATTGGCGCGTTGGTCTCCACCGACGCGGGGCGCACCTTTCAGGACCTGGGGATCGTGCTTTCCTCCGGCGACCCGGTCAACTGCGGCGCCCAAAACGGGTTCTTTGCCGGCGGCAACGGCGATATTTCGGTGATTCTCGATCAGAACCGCGAGTACTTCTACTTCCTGTTCACCAACTACGGCGGCGCGCCGGAAAACCAGGGGGTTTCGATAGCTCGCATGGCCTTTGCCGACCGCGCTAACCCTGCTGGCATGGTACAAAAGTACTACCAAGGCGAATGGAGCGAGCCGGGGCTCGGCGGCAGGGTGACTCCGGTATTTCCCGCCGTGGTGCCGTGGGAACGGTCCAATACCGATTCGTTCTGGGGTCCGGCGGTGCATTGGAACACGTCTCTGAACCAATATGTTCTGCTGCTCAACCATGCCTGCTGTAAGCCGAACTGGCCACAGGAGGGCATCTACATCACCTTTAACCCCGACCTGAGCAATCCCTCGGGCTGGACCCAGCCGTACCGGTTGATCGACGCCAAACAGATCGGTTTCGCCCCCGGGTATTATCCCCAGGTATTCGGCCTGGGCGAGCAGCACACCGACACCCTTGCCGGCGAGGTGGCGCGGTTCTTCATCAAAGGCGTGTCAAAGTGGGAGATCGTGTTTTTTGAGTGACCAGCCGTAGAGGCGCGAGGCGTAGGTCTTGAGCGTCGGCCTGACCACCAGGTTGTTGTAGAGGCGCATCAACTGGCTGAAGGTGACCAGCAGCGAGCGAATGCGGAAGAACTGCGATCTGCCGTACAGCCGGGGATAGTGGTGCACGCCCACTTCGGCGATGCCGCACCCGCTCAGTTCCAGCTTGCGCACCAACTCCACGCAGATGGTGCCGCTGGTCGAGCGCAGTTCGATGTCCTCCAGCAGGTCGCGGCGAATGAGGCGGTAGTCGCAGTCGATATCGCGGAGACGGATCCGGAACAGGGTGCGGGCGAAGGTGTTATACAAACGTCCAATGCACACGCGGTGCCACGGATCGTGCCGCTGCAGCTTGTAGCCGTTGACGAGTCCGATGGGTGGGCGCAGGCGCCTCACCAGTAGCGGCAGTTCGCAAATATCGTACTGGCCGTCGCCGTCGGTATAGAACACCCAGTGCTTGCGGGCCGCCTCAAAACCGCTGCGAAGGGCGGCGCCATAGCCCCGATTACACTCGTGCGTGATTACCCGGAGGCGCGGGCCGAGTTCCGCCTGGAGTTCAGCCAGCCGCACGCCGGTTTCATCGCGGCTGCCGTCATTTACGACAATCACCTCGAAATCGTCCGTGCACGTCTGCAGCACGGAGAAGGCGTTCCGCACCAGCGTTGGGATGGAGGGAGCGTCGTTGTATGCCGGGAAGAAAACGCTTACCGAATCGAGGCGCATGACGGCGATTTTAAGAGCATCGACACCCGTTATGCTATCCCCCTAACGCTGTACGCGACCAGGTTTTCTGTACAGGAATCGCCGTATGGCAGGAACGGGAGCCGCTCCCATACAATGCTCCCAATAGCGGGTCGGTATCGTAACGGGAGTGGCCCGCAAAGGCTCATGCGAACTCCATTGCGCGTCGTAGGGGTGATGGTGGTCCTGGCAGTGCTCGCCATCATCCCCTACATCCCATTTCTTTCGCTGCCATTCATTTCGGACGATTATCTCCAGGTCTACCTGGGACGGCAGTACGGCCCCGTTTCGGGGTGGGCAGCCCTGGCTTGGGACCCATTGTACCGGTGCCGCGCCACGTCGCTGGTCCTGACCTACTGGACCGAGCGCTGGTTCGGGCTTTCCCCTGTGGCATTTTACAGCACTACCTTGGTGCTGCACGTTCTGAATACCTGGCTGGTTTTCGCCCTGGGATCCTGGCGGAGGATCGGCTGGAAACTTTCGGCGCTTGCTGCTGCGTTTTTTGCCGTGTACGACGGCCATCAGGAGGCAGTCGTCTGGTATTCGGCATGTCACGACCTGCTGGTGTTCTTCTTTGGGCTGGCGGCGGTCTTGCTGTGGGTGCAATGGCTTCAGGCAGACTCCGGGCCGGGCCGCCGCGTTTTTTATGCCGCCGCCGTGGCGGCATTCATCGTAGCCCTGTTCTCGAAAGAATCGGCGGTCGCGCTGGTGCCGGTATTGGGGCTGCTCGCATGGACCGAAGCCGGATGGCGCAAGGCGCTGAAGGCGTCCCTGGCGCCGGCGATGCTGGCGGCGGCCTACACGGTTTCCATCTTCCTGCAGCAGGCCGGGCACCTGCATTTCCATGACGGCACGTTTTCATTACTGGGGCCGGTGTGGCTGACATTGCCCAACAGTTTCGCCCGCATGTTCTGGATCTGGGGGGTGGCGGGCCTGGCGGCGGTCCATGCCTGCGGGGATTGGGAGCGCTGGCTGCCGGTAGTCAGGGCGGCGGCGGTCTGGATGGCCCTGACCTTGCTGCCCTATAGCTTTCTGACCTATATGCCCCGCGTGCCCAGCCGGCACACGTACCTGGCCAGCGCGGCCATCGGAATGATCGTGGCGGCCGGGGGGATCTCGTTTGCGGAACGAATCCGCTCCCGCGCGCGCTGGGCGCCCGCGCTGGTAGCCTGCCTGGTGCTGGTGCACGAATGCGGGTATCTGTGGACCAGGAAGTACGCGCAATTCGTGGAGCGCGCCGCGCCCACCGAGGAGTTGATCCGCTACGCGCGCAGCGCCAGCGGCTCGCTTCGCGTGTATCATTTCCCGTACGGCGCCACTCTGGCCCGGTTGGCCGTGGAGGTCGGGATGGACCGCCATGATCTCACCGTGATCGATGCCGATACGCCGGACCAGGCATTCTGCTACGACTGTCCGCAGAAGGGCACCAACTGACGCCCGCCAGCCTGCCCCCGCATCGCGCATAATGGTATGCGCTGATGGCAATCAAATTCCGCTACGAAGAGTTTACCTGGCCGGAGATTCGCGAGGCCGTTGCCGCCAATCGCGTCGCGGTGCTGCCGGTGGGCACCATCGAGCAGCACGGACCGCACCTGCCACTGGTCACTGACGCCCTTGCCTGCGGCGAGATGTCCCGCCTGGCGGTGAAACGCGCGCCGGAGCAGGCGGTGCTGCTGCCGGTGGTGCCCTATGCTTTTAACGAGCACCACATGGATTTCCCGGGCACCATCGCCGTTGAGGGCCCGACCTTGATCAACTACGTGACCGATATCGGCCGCAGCCTGGCGCGCCACGGCTTCCGCAAGATCCTTCTCGTCAACGGCCACGGCAGCAATGTGCCGTTCCTGGACATCGCCGCGCGCACCATCACCAACCGCACGGACTCGCTTTGCGCGCTGGTGTCCTGGTGGAGCCTGATTCCGCCCGACGTGTTGCGCGAGGTGCGGCAATCGCAGTTCCCCGGCGGGATGGCGCACGCCTGCGAACTGGAGACCTCAGTGATGCTGTACCTGCGCGGCGACCTGGTGCAGCACGAGAAGGCCGTCAAGGACATTCATTTCGAGCCCAGCCAGTTCATTTACTTCGATCTCCAGGCAGGCTCGCCAGTGGTTTTCCAGGAGCACTTCAGCCGCTACTCGGAAACGGGCACCGTGGGGGACCCGACCACCGCCACGTCGGAAAAGGGCCGGCGCGTCGTGGAAGCCTGCGTGGAGACGCTGGTGGCGCTGCTGAAGGAATTCCGCGCGCGGGAAATCCGGCCGCGGGTGGACCACCACTGAAGCGGCGTCCGGAATCACCGCCGATCAGAACGTGAGCCGCACCACCGCCTGCGCCTGACGCGGATAGTTCGCCGTGGCCAGGATCTGGCCGAAGGCGCTGTTGAACTGGTTCATCTGCGGGTTGCCGAATTGCGGGTGATTGAACCCGTTAAGCGCTTCGCCGCGCACCTGCAATTCGAGGCGCTCGTTCAGGCGGAAGCGCTTATTGATGGAGAAATCCACGTTGTTCATGCTGTCCCGGCGCAAATTGGAGAAGTAAAACGGCCAGGTCCGGTAGTGGTACGACGGCCGGGTCCTGGAATCGCGCGTGAATCCGGCATCGATGTTGAACCAGCGGTAGATCGAACGCTCGCCCCTGGCGATGTCGTTGGGGTCGCCGAGGAAGATCGTGTCGCCCCAGGCCAGAGGCTGGCCCGACTGGAAGATGTAGATGAACGATACCTGCCAGCCCCCGATGGCCGTATCCAGCCAGCGCGGGATGCCGCGCAGCAACGCGCCCCGCCGGCCGAGAGGCATCTGATAGATGACCGAAGAGGTGATGCGGAACGGGCGGTCGGCGGCGGAAAGACTCTCATATGGGACCGGGTCCGCCGGGTTCAGGAAACCGCTGGCATTCATCGTCCTGGCCCAGGTGAAGGATGCGTTGACGTTGAGACCGGCCGAAAAACGTCGCGCCCCGCGCACCTGGAGCGAGTGGTACCAGGAGTAGCCCTGATAGGTGGTGGTGTTCACCGCGGTGAATTGCGGGAACGGCTTGAGCAGGGTCTCGCGCATCAGGGTGTTGTTGGTGCCCAGCGTGCCGTTCACACCCGGAAGCCTGCGGAACGGGTTGGTGATATTGGAACTCAGGTAATTGACCCGCGCCTCGTCGTAGAACGGGCTGCGGGAAAGCATCTGGTTGCCCACGATGTTCAGGTCGCGCGTGATTTCGGTCTTGGTGTTCCGGTTGCCCACGTAAGCGATTTCGACCATGTTGCTGGCGCGAAACTGCCGCTGGACGCTGAACTGCCAGCGCTGGTTGTAGCTGGCGACGGGCGCCGGATTGAAGAATTTGATCGAGTAGCCCACGTCGGTCATGGTCCCCAGACTGGCCCCCACGGGAGCCAGGAGGCCATCGGGCAACGGATTGGAAAGCGTGCTGAAAAACGTGAGGCCGCTATCCGTCGTGGGAATGATTTGGG
>JAMCRM010000328.1 GCA_023380575.1 Acidobacteriota bacterium
AACAGTTTCAATCCTGCGAACATCAGCCGCGGCTCGCCGTCGGTGGCGGAAACCGTGCCGAACAGGACGTTGGTTGGCACGACGTTCGGAGCGGCGAAATGCGGGTGATTCAAGGCATTCTGCGCTTCGGCGCGGAGTTGCAGCTTGACGCCCTCCCGCAGCACGAAGTTCTTCATCGCGGCGAGCGCCCAGAAGTTGCGCCCGTCCGCGCGCAGTCCCGTAAACCGGCTGCTCAGAGTGCGAACGTTGTTGGAAGGCTGCTCGCGGCTGTTGCGGTTGAACCCCGCTTGGGTGTTGAACCAACGGTTTGGACTCCGTTCGCTCCTCGGCAGCGGGATATCGTGCAGGTCGCCGAAAAACGCGATGTTGCCGAACGCGATCGGGGGTCCGCTCTGCGCCGTGTAGATCGCGCTCGCCTGCCAGCCCTCCACAAAGTGGCGCAGCGGGCCGCGCACGTGGGCGAAGCGCTTGCCCGGCCCGAACGGCAGTTCGTAGATGCCGTTCACCACCAGCCGCTGCGGCCGGTCCAGGGATGAGATCACGTGCTCCGGCCGGTCGTCGGTCGGATTCAGGTAGCTCATCGCCTGCATCGACTTCGACCACGTGTAGTTGCCGCTCAATGAGAAGCCTTTCGATAAGCGCTTCTCCAGGCGGAACTGCAGGGAGTGGTACCAGCTCGAACCCGCGGCGTACTGGGCGGAAATGCCGGTGAAGTGCGGATACGCGCGCAGCAACTGGGAGCGCGCCACGTTGCGGCCGGTGAGCCCGGCCCCGCTCGGCATCAGTCCGAAGAAGGGGTTGGCTACCTGCGCGGAGAGAAAGTTCACCGTAGCGTTGTCTCGCAGCGGAGAAGTGGTGAGCCATTGGCGGGGCACCGGGTTGTGGTCGCGTCCAATCCGGAACTTCGTGCCGCGCGTGCCCACGTACGTGGCCTCGGCCAGAACCCGGAACGGCAGTTCACGCTGCATTCCCACGCTCCAGCGCTGCATGTACGGACTCGATGGTTTGCTGTCGAAGAACGAGACCCCCTGGCCCACGTTCGTCAACAGCCCGCCGCTGGCGCCGGGTGGCGGCGTCAGCGGGTCCGGGAACGGATTGCGCAGCGTGGCCCGGAAAGTCCGCCCGTTGTCCAGGCTGGGCACCAACTGGTTGGTGATGCTGAATCCCGTGGAGTTGACGCTGATGCGGTTGATCCCCATGCTCTCGAAGAAGATGCCGTAGCCGCCCCGCACCACGGTGGCGGGAGCCGCGGCCCAGGCGAAGCCGATGCGCGGCGCGAAGTTGTTGTCGTCCGTCGCCCACAAACCGCGCGGGTTCCCCCCGGCCCCGGCGAACGTCAAACCGCCCGTAGTGCGGAACTGAGCGGCCGGCACCTCCGGGATGGGGCTCCGGGCGTAGGCGGCCCTTGCCGCCGGCTCCAGCGGGTTCGGCGTAATGAAATCGAACTGCCGCACGGAGCGGTCGAAACGTTCCGTAGTGGGCCCCTCGCGCTCGTAGCGCAAGCCGAAGTTGACGGTAAGGCGCCGGGTGAGTTTCCAGTCGTCCTGAATGTACACGCCCATGAAGCTGGACTGCTCGGCGTAAAACGGACGGTAGTGAATGGCGCCCCCCGTGGGCAGTCCCAGCAGGAAGGAGGCGAAGCCCTGGCCGATGCCGCTGGGCGATTCGGGGGCGTTGTCCAGCGGGCCGCGCGTCCAGGTGGTGCCGAAATCGATGGCCGGAGACACGTTGCCCCACTCGATGCCGTTCTCCTGCAGGATGCGGTACTCGCCCCCGAAGCGCAGGCTGTGGTTCCCCCTGCTCTTGGTGAAGCTGGCGGACCAGGTGTAGTAGTTCACGATGAACCGGTTGCCGCCCGCCTCACCCAGGCCGAACAATCCGTCCACGGAAATCTCCGGGAACGTGGCGCCGCGGCGATCGATCTGTCCGGCAAGGCTGGCCGGGAAGCCCAGTGTAGTGATGTCCATACCGCTGGTGCGCCGGCCGGCGGTCTCATCCACCCGGCTGACGCTGAACTTCGCGTTCATGAGAAAGGAGGGACTGAAGACGTGAACGTCATCGAGCGTCAGACCTTCGTTCAAACCGGTGCGGTTGGTCCCGCGGGCGATGTTGGGGTACCATTCATCGCGGCGCATCAGCTCATCTTTCAGAACGCGCGCGAAGAAGCGGTTGGAATCGCTGAAGACGTGGTCCACGCGTCCCACGTGGCTCCAGTAGTTGACCCCGAAGAAATTGCTGGACGCGTAGTTCTGCCGTCCGTCGGCCGTACCGGGGGCATTCGGCATCACCCAGTAGTCCATCAGCCGCACCGCCATGGGGTCGAAGCGCGATGCCGGCACCCGGTTGCCCGGGAAGGGATCCCGGTGGAATCGTCCGCCGGCGGCCGGCGTCACCGTTGCCGGGTCGTAGATCTGATACTGGCTGCCCACCGCCAGCAGGGCGGAAAAATCGCCGGCCCTCTGCTGCGCCGCCGGCATGTTGTACTGGGCGGCGTTCGTGCTGCGGCGCTTGAACCCTTGAAACCCATAGGAAAAGAAGGTGCGGTCGTGTCCGTTGTAGATCCTGGGGATCCGCAAGGGACCGGTGAGCGTTCCGCCGTAGCGGTTCAGGATCTCCTTCGGGTGTGCAGCCTTCTTCTTCTCCTCGGTGACGGGGCCGGTGCGCGGGTCATAGAGGAATCGGTTGGTGAAGAAATCCGTGCCGACCATGGGCCCGGACGTGTTGTACTCT
>JAMCRM010000329.1 GCA_023380575.1 Acidobacteriota bacterium
AGCGACGGCATTGCCGCTGCCCGGATCGGTGGTGTCGGGCGAGAGCGAGGTAAAGCCGCGATTGAACGAGAACGTGCCGCTGGCATTGCCGCGCGCGAAATTGGCGAAATGCATCAGGCGGTACTCGAACCCGTATTTCAGGGTGTGGGTTCCGAGCATGTGGTTCATGCCCGCTTGTGCGCTGTAGGTCTCGCTGGGGATGATGTCCCACTGGTTGATGCCGCACTGCATGTAATTTTCGAACGTGAACTGCGGGTACGCGTCGGGCATCTGCAGTTGGCTGACGAAGGTCTTGGGAAAGCCCAAGGCACTGATGTCGATGGGAGCGTAAACGCTGAGCTGTTTGAAGCGGTTGTAGCCCACGCGCGCGGTGAACACAGCGGAGGGGGTCAGGGTGCCCACCAGGTCGATCACGGCGCCGTCGTTCTGCCGCCCGGCGTGGATCTTGCGGGTGGCTCGCGTGCCCCAGCCGTTGTAGTCGATCCGGCCGCCGTCGCGGTAGTTGTGGTTCCAGCGCCCGTACATCCTCCAGGACTGATTGATCACGTGGTCCACGCGCGTGATCAGGTTGCGGAAATCGGTCGCTTCGCCCACATTGCCACCGAACCAGTTGTTCAGCCCGGTAACGGAATGGCCCGGCTGGTTGGGGAGCGGAATATCCTTGAGTACGTTCAGCGCGATCGGCTCCATGCGGCTCCTGGGCACCATGTTGCCCGGGAACGGATAGCGCAGATAGCGCAGATTGCTGAGCGTGACGGCCTTGGAAGGATTGAAATCCGGGTTGTTGTACTGCACCAGCGGATCATAGATGGTGTAGAGCTTGCCCGCGGCGGTCAGAGTCTTGGAAAAATCGCCATTGCGCTGGTCCGGTGTCGGCACCGAACCCAGTGAGGGCTGGGGCGTGATTTCGCGGTACTGCTCCATGGAGAACATGAAGAAGGTGCGATCTTTGCCGTTGTACAGATGGGGAATCTTCACCGGTCCGTCGAATACGCCGCCGTACTGGTCGACCGATCGCTTGGCCCGCGGGCGCCCCGATGCGTTGGCCGCATACAGGTTCGCGTTCAGTTCGGTGCGGCGCATGTATTCGTAGCCGGCGACATGATAGGTGTTGGTGCCCGGCTTGATGGAAACATTGATGGCGCCGCCGCCGCTGCGTCCGTACTGCGCGTCGTAGATATTCGTGGCCACACGGAATTCCTGGGTGGCCTCCGCGGGCGGGACGTAGGCGATGTTGCTGCGTCCGGTGTTGGCGTTATTGGAGACGCCGTCGATCTGGTATTCGTTGACCCCGCTGACGCCGCCGTTGATGGAGAAATCGGCGTTGGCGCCGTTATCGAAGGGGCGCGAATAGAGCAGGCTGCCGGTATAGTTAACCCCGGCAGCCAGATTCATCAGGGAAAACGGGTTGTGGCCGTCCAGCGGGAGGTTGGTGATCTGTTCCTTGTCCACGATCTGCCCGCCGGCGCCGGAAGATTCCTCCACCAGCGGAGCTTCGGCGGTGACCGTCACCTGGTCCGTCATGCGGCCGATTTCCAGCGCCACATCGATCCTGGTGCGGTCGTCCACGTGCAGTTCCAGGGGTCCGCGGCGGTGCGTCTTGAAGCCGTCGAGGGATACTTCCACCATGTAAGTGCCCGGCAGAAGATAAGGCACCTGGTAGGAGCCTTCGGCATTGGTGCGGGTGCGTGAAGCCACACCCGTTTCGGTGTTGGTGATGACGATCGAAGCATTGGGCACGGCGGCCCCCGCCGGATCGGTGACGGTGCCCAATACCGTAGCGCGGTATTCCTGCGCGCTGGAGGTCAATGCGAGAGCTAGCAATACCCCGGAAACCATCTCGAGAACACGCATAATTGGACAAATTATACCTCGTGACGGAGGTCTGAACGCCGCAATGACGGGGGCCTGCATGGCGAGGCGGCATTCGATATAAGCTGAATGGAGCGCCCATGACTGTCACGCTTCCGATGGCGGTTTTTCTGCTGGCCGCGGCGCCGGCATGCGCCCAGCTTTATGAAAGCCGCGAGCGGCCCGACATGGCCGGCCCTTCCTCCCCGCGCGGCCTGCGGGTAGTGCAGGTGACCGCCGGCGGCCAACGCGGCAGTTGGAACGTCTACACCGAAGCACCCGTATTCACGCCCGATTCCAGCCGGTTCGTTTTCGTCCGCGACGGCGCCTACTGGCTGTGCGACGTCAAGAATCGCTTCGCCCTGCGCCCGCTCATCGAGGAGAAGGGCGCCACGGCTCCCTCGGTCTCGCCCGACGGCAAGTGGGTGTACTACATCATCACCGCGCCCGGTCTGAAGCTGAAGCGCATTTCACTGAAGAGTTTTCGGGCCGAAACCCTGCTCTCGATCGAGGACAAGGTCCCCGGCACGGCGTACCGGCCGTCCCGCATCTACGGGCTGTCCTCCATCTCTTCCGACGGCCGGAAGCTGTGCACCAGCGCGTTCCTGGGCGACGGAAAGACCCCCAAAGCGCCGTTCGGCCTGCTGGTGTTCGACCTGGCGAAACGCACGGCTTCGGTGATCGTCCTGGGGGCCGACTATAATAACGCGCACCCGCAGTACTGCCGCTCGAAAGACCCGCGCTTCCGCCGCGACATCCTGGTGCAGCACAATCACGGCTCGGTGGTGGACGAGAGCGGCAGGACCCTGACCCTGGTGGGCGGGGCGGGGGCCGATCTGCACGTGGTGCGGGACGACGGCCGCAACTGGCGCGACATCCCCATCGGCCGCGACGGAACGGAGCGCGTGCAGGGTCACCAGCAATGGCGCGGGCGCATGAATTCCGTGCTCAGCGCCATGTCGGCCCGAGGCAGAAACCGTATCCTCGAAGGCTTTCCCATTTCTACCGGCGAGCGGACCTCCCACACCGGAGCCGCCATTCCCGGCGGCAGGCACGTGGACATCACGCGCGGCATCGAGCGCGCCGAATTCGTCCACTTCAGCCCGGACGACAGCGGCATGCACATCGTGTCCGACACCCGCGGCGCCGATCCGAAAACAAAACAGCGTTACGCCGGCCTGGTGATGATGTAGTAC
>JAMCRM010000330.1 GCA_023380575.1 Acidobacteriota bacterium
GAAAGTGAACCGGACGGGCGAGCCCAACCTGCTCTTATACAAGCCGAATATCAAGTACATGTACAAAGAAGGATGACGAGCGGAAACTGATCCGCTCTCTCGAAGGGTGCCGGACCCATTAGTCTCCGGCGCGGCCACTCAAGCGCAGTCGGTATTCTCTCCTCTGTTCCGCCTCCTCGTACCGGCGCTTTTCCTCCTCGGTTTCCGGGATCACCTGCGGGATTTCAATGCGGCAGCCATGCGAATCCAGGGCGACAAAAGTCAGGTACGCCGAAGAGGTGTGGCGCTGTTCTCCCGTCATCAGATCCTCCACTATGACTTTGACGCCCACTTCCATGGAGGTCCGGAACACGCGGTTCACGGAGGAATGCAGCAGGATCAACTGCCCGATGTGCACCGGGAAGAGAAAGTTCATGTGATCCACCGACGCCGTGACTACCGGAGTGCGGGCGTGGCGCATGGCCGCCATGGCGCCGGCAACGTCCACCAGGTGCATGACCTTGCCGCCGAGGACGTTTCCCAGGCCGTTGGCGTCGTTGGGGAGCGCCAGTTCCGCATATTCGGAAACGGATTCGCGGACCGGTTTGGGTGCTTTCGCGATCATCTGCGGACTCTCGCTTTCCGGCGCAGGTAACTTTGGATGTACGCCCGCGCCTGCTGCTCAAAAATCCAGCCAGCCGGACGGGCGGTGAAATCGTCCTCCGCGACCGCGTATTCGAGCGTCCCATGGTCGAACGGCCGATGCTCTCTCTCGCGCGACCAGAGGATGCGGACCAACCCGTCCTCCTGCCCGCGCACGGCGAAGCGGACGGCATCCGGACCGGGTTCCGATGGCACATGCGCGCACCTGCCCCGGGCATAGCCGAAATTGCAGAACGCCTTCAGGTCCGCATTGCAGGGCTGATATTCCGCATCAGGGTCCGACCGGCAGGTCCCGCTCCAGGCATCGCCCAGCGGCAGCACGGCCGGCGGTTGCCAGGCGTCGAAGCGCTTTAAGGGGCAAAAGTAAGGACAAGCCATTCGGAGGTATAGTAGCACAGGATATCTTTTTCAAGCGCCGAGGCTAACCCATGGAAAACAATCGTCTTGAGATGTTACAGAAGTTGTCGGCGCAAAACCCGGCGGACAGTTTCTCTTGTTATGCCCTGGCGATGGAATATGCCAAAAGCGGGCAATTGGAAAAGGCTGCGGAGGAGTACCGGAAACTGCTGGAAATTAATCCGGATTACGCTGCCGCGTACTTTCACGGCGGGCAGGCGCTGGAAAAACTCGACCTGCTGGAGGAAGCCCGAACGCTCTACCGGAAGGGCATCGAAGTGACCACCCGAACCGGAGACCAGCACGCCCGCAGCGAACTGCAGGCCGCGCTGGATACCTTGGGGTGAATAAATCTAGAACGGCACGTCGTCGTCGGTGACGCCCTGGTTGAAGTCGGGTTCGGGGGCGGCTGCGGCGGGCTGCTGACGCTGCGCGCTGCGCGGCATCGAGACGGGCTGTTGCTGGGAATATTCCCCGCCTCCGCCACCCGCGCCGCGGTCGCCGCTGAGCAGCACCACGTCTTCCGCAACTACTTCGGTGACGTACTTTTTATTGCCGTCTTTATCGTCGTAGTTGCGCGTCTGCAGACGCCCTTCGACGTAAATCTGTTTCCCTTTGAGCAGATAATTCGCCACGTTCTCGGAGCGCCAAAGCACAACATTGTGCCAGTCCGTCTCCTCTTTCCACTCGCCGGACTGCTGGTCTTTCCAGCGCCGGTTGGTGGCGATGCTGAATGTAGTGCGGGCGGTTCCGCCCGGTGTAAATTTGGTCTCGGCGTCTTTGCCGAGGTGCCCGATCAGAATGACCTTATTAACGCTTCGGGATGCCATCTCATCCTGCACTTTATCATACTAACGGGCTGCTGGAGCGGCATCCATCGAGATTCGCGCGGTGGAGCGGCAGGAATGTAGCAGGCTTTCGGCTTGCGGCTTGGGGAAAAAATCCGAGACGGAGTGCAGAGCCTGTTCCAGATAGGCGGCTGAAGCCTGACAAGCGCCGCTGGCGACCGCCGCCATGCGCCACCATGCCGCCACATCGGGCCGCAGAGCCTCGCCGGGACCGAAGTTCAAGGCGCTGGCGAACTGCTCTTCGGCGAGGTCGTATTGTCTGCGGCCGAAAAGCCACACTCCCCGGTAAAAATGCGCCTGTCCGCCAGCCGCGGGCGAACGGGTGGAGGCAAAGGCCACCCGGCTGGCGAGTTCATAATCGACGAGGGCGGGTTGCCCCAGCATCTCTTTCGCCTGCCCGCGCAGATAGATGGCCCGGGCGTCATCCGGACGCGCCCTGATGGCGCCATCCAGGCTTTGGATGGCTGCCGCGTAGTCCCTGGCAAGGAACCGGGCGGCGCCAAGCTGGTATTGCGCCTCGGCGAGGTCCGGTACGGGCAAGATTCGCGCCACGAAGCCTGGCTTGGGGTACTTCTCATCGCGGATCCAGATCTGAACGGCTCTCTCCAATGCCCCCGCGGCTTCGGCGGGATGGCGCGTCGCCGTGGCACGAAGTCCGGCCACCCAGGAATCCCAACCCGAGTCCGGAAATGGCTTGAACAACTCCGCGGCTTCGGCCAGCTTTCCGTTCCAGGCGGCCAGCCATCCAAGCCACAGCCTGCCGGCGCCGGCCAGCGCGCGGCAGGTTTCGGCGGAGATGGCGCCGGAAGCGCAGGCAGCCTGCCCCATTGCGGAGGCCAGTTCGGCCTTCACCCTTGGGTCGTCGGTTTCGCCGGCCCTCAGGTGCGCGATGGCCGCGAGAGTCCTGAGCCCGGAAGGCGCCGTCCCCCCGGCGGGCATCGCCTCGACTGCTTTATCGAATTCCCGCGCGGCTTCGCGGTAGTCCGCCGGGTTCTTCGTCACGGTGGCGCCGGACAGCGCGCAGTAGCCCTTGCGATAGCGAATCTGCGCCAGTTCGGACGGGGGCGCCACGGGAAGCAGTGCGGCTTGCGATTGCACGCACGCCAAGGTGTCCGGCAGGTTCGGCACCGGCGCCATTTC
>JAMCRM010000331.1 GCA_023380575.1 Acidobacteriota bacterium
CTTCGGGTCTTTGGCGGCTTCTTCCATGTCGCGCCTGCTATTGGGATGGGCCAGGATTGCGATCCCCTTCGGGAAGCCGGCCAGACGCGAGTGGTTCGGGGTGTGGCATTCCGCGCACCCGACCGACTTCTCCTTCGGCGCGACCATATGGTTTACCGGCCAGTACATCACCGTATCCACGAATTCGTAATGGCCGCTGTAAGGCAGGCCCGAAGCCTTCATGCCCTCCGCCGCCGCGCGGTTCCAGTTGAAATCTTTCCAGAAGCCGCCGTCGCCCTTTTCACGCGAGAAGAGCTTCGGCTGGATGAGCAGGTTGGTGACGGGATCGTAAATCTGGCGGCCCCGGTGAATCTTCACCGGCGTGATCTTCGCATCGGGATCGTCATAGGATCCGCCAAGAGCGTTGATCCGGACCGGCCTGCCCGGCGGAACCTTGTCGCCGAGCAGGTAATGAGTGGCGGTGCCGTTGAAGAACACGTATTCCGGTTTCACATTCCGGCCCCACGTGAACGTGCCCTTGATCGACGCGTACTGGGGATTCCCCGCGGCATCCAACTGCTCATAGGGCTTGCCGTTGCGAAGCCGCCCGGCGGTGGACCAGTCCCAGGTCAGCTTGGTCTCGTTGACCTTGGCATACTCGGGAATGTGGCAGGTCTGGCAGGCCACCTTTGCGGTGTGCGCGTTGAGCACGCCGGCTTCGTGCGGCGCCTCGCCATGACACTGTTCGCAACGGACGCGATCCCGGTTCATTGATGAAACCGAGTACAAACGTCCTCGAATACGGTGATTCTCCCCGGTGTGACAGGCGACGCAATCGAGGCCGGCGCCGTCGGCAGCCATGTGCACATCCACCTCGCGGTTCGCCGTCAACAGGCCCTGTTCGAGGTCGCCGTGCTTGACGTTGTTCCCCCCGCCTCCATCGAAGTGACACGCTCCGCAGTCGGATTTGGATGGGCGGCCCACTCGCTGGGCGATGCTCTTCAAATCCAGCTTCCCGGACGGCATCCCCGCCAACCCTTTCGCGTAGGTGTCGGTGGTGTCATGGCACACCAGGCAGTCCACGTTGCGTGGGTCGTTGAAATCGAACGCGGCGTTCTCCATGCCGTAGCCGGTGTGGCACTTGCTGCACCCCTCCTGGTTATCTGAAACGCCGATACAAAAGTTGTTCAAGACATCCTTCTTGCCGATGGAACGGATGCCGCGCCCCGGAATGTATTCCTGCCGCGACCAGTTCCAGTGAGATGTCTGCATGACCTCCTTTGCCCGCTCCGTATGGCAGGAAATGCACGCTTCGGTAACCTCGCGCCCCGACGTGAACGTCCTCTGCAACTGAGGCAGCTTGGCGTGATCGATCACGCGGGTGCGCGTTCTTGTCAGCCTCGCCTTGAGGTCGCGCAGACCGTCCGGCCTGGCGGACTTGTTCTGTAGCGAACCGATCACCAGCACGCCGAAGATCGCGACGGTGACCAGGAACAAAGGAATGAGCCGCATCTACCTGGAACGATGCGCCGCCGCCGGCAATGGTGACATCAGGCTATTAAAATCCGGTTAGACTTTGAATTCAGGAGGGTGAAATGGTTAACCAGATCCTTTTCACTGTTGCCACCATGGCAGTGGTGTTGCCGGCCGGCAGCCTCGCTCAAACTCCGCCCACGGCGCCCAAAGCCCAGCGGCTGCGCGGCAACGTGTATTGGGTAAAAGGCGGCAACGGCGCCAACACGGGTTTCATCGTGGGCACACACGAAGTGATCGCAATCGATGCCAAGACCACCGAGGAAGCCTGCGGCGCCGTGCTGGCCGAGATCGCCCGGGTGACGCCGCTTCCGGTGAAGAAGGTGGTGCTCACCCATAGCGACGGAGACCATGTGGGCGGCTTGCCCGGCTTCCCGAAGGGGATCGCAATCCTGGCCCATCCCAATAGCAGGCGCGACATGGAAGAAGCCGCCAAAGACCCGAAGATGCGTGCGCTGGCGTCCTGGCTGCCGAACGACATCGCACCGGGCGACCGTGAAATCATGATCGACGGCGCGCGGCTCAGGCTGCTCCATTTCGGGCCGGCGCACACCAGCGGCGATATCGTGGTCTATGTCCCGCGACAGAAAGTGGCATTCATCGGAGATCTCGCCTTCCTGGGCCGCGACCCCCTGATTCACAGCCGTAAGGGCGGCACATCCTTCGGGCTGGTGGCGAACCTGAAGAAGATCCTGGCGCTCGATGCCGACACCTTCATCTCCGGCCACAACGATCCCCTCACCAAGGCCGATCTTCGTGGTCTGCTGGCCTCCATCGAGGAGAAGCAGGCGAAGGTGAAAGCGTTGGCCGCCCAGGGCAAGTCCGTGGCCGATGTCCGGGCGGCCTTCAAAATCACGGACGCCCCGGGACGCCGCTGGCCGAGCCTGGTGGAGGTCATTTACCAGGACGTAACCGGCAGGAAGCAGTGAATCAGCGCGGGCTTTACTCCCCCTTTCGGGAGTCCTATAATTCAAGCACCTGCGGAGGTGTAGGATGTCCCCGGGGTCAAAGCTCGCTGCCAACTGCTTGCTTAGCTGTTTCCTTTCGTGCTTCCTGTTTTGCCAGAGTCCAACGGCCAACCTGACCGCCACCATCACGGACAGCAGCGGCGGGGTGATTCCCGGAGCCGCCGTCATGGTGCGCAATACCGATACCCGCGAATCGCGCGCGCTCGAATCGGACGCCGCCGGAAATTTCACGGCGGCCAACCTGCCCCCCGCCACCTACGAAATCGTGATCACCAAACCAGGGTTCCGCCAGCTCGAACAACGTGGCATCACCCTTGAAATCGACCAGACGCTGCGCCTGGAGTTCGTGATGCAGGTGGGTTCCCTGGCGGAGACCGTGCAGGTGGAGGCCACCGTGCCGCTGCTGAACACGGAAACGCCGATGAAAGGGGACGTGATCGTCAGCCGCGAAATGGCGGACATCCCGCTGGACGGCCGCGATTTCGCCGATCTGGCCTACCTGGTGCCCGGCGTGGGACAGAAGGCGCAGGGCGGCAACGGGTCCAACTTCGCGGTGAACGGGGCCCGTACCGACAACACGAACTTCATCATCGACGGGTTCAATAACCAGAACCCGCGCGGCGCCAGTGCCCAGGCCCGCCCGCCCATCGACGCCATGATGGAGTTCAAGATGCAGACCACCGGCTATTCCGCCGAGTACGGGCGCCTGGCCGGCGGCACCATGAACATGGCGCTGAAGACCGGAACCAACCGCCTGCACGGCAGCCTCTTCGAGTTCGTCCGCAACGACGCCTTCGACGCGCGCGGCTTTTTTGACGCGCAGAAGACCAAGCTGCGGCGAAACCAGTTCGGGGCGGTTCTGGACGGCCCCGTCTACATCCCGCGGCTTTATAACGGGAAAAACAGGACCTTTTTCCTCTTTAACTGGGAGGGCTACCGCCAGGTCAACGGCGATTCCAATTTTGCCACCGTGCCGGCGCCGCTGGAGCGCGCCGGCGATTTCACCCGATCCGTCGATGTGGACGGCCGGCCCGCCACGCTGGTGGACCCGTTCAGCGGCGGCAAATCCGGCGCCTGCGTCGCCGGTAAAATCGGGTATTGCTTCCCCGGAAACGTGATCCCCGCCAGCCGCATGGATCCCATTGCCAGGCAAGTCATCGCATATTATCCCCTCCCCAACCGG
>JAMCRM010000332.1 GCA_023380575.1 Acidobacteriota bacterium
CGGAGGATTCCGGAACTCAACGACGATCCCGCCTGGCGCGCTTTTAACCGTTTCCGAAGCCTGGTGCGCGCTCCCGGCGGCGAGCACATGCTGGAAGTGCAGACCCGCATGATCACGGAACTGGAACGGATCCGCGCCGCGCATCCCCATGGGATCGTGGCGGTTATCAGTCACGGGGATGCCCTGCGCGCGGCGATTCTGCACTATCTCGGGATGCCGCTCGATTTCATCCACCGCATCGAAATCAGCCCGGCATCAGTGACCGCGGTGGATGTCAGCGATGGCGCACCGCGACTGCGTTGCCTGAACTGGCGGGCACCCGATGACGGCGGAAAATTCTGTCTCTGAGGTCCGGCCAGAACTCGGATGCCAAGTTGGTCAACGCCGCCGTTCCTATGGCAAAGCCGCCGCGCGCGACGCCGTCGCCAATCCCGTTGTACCCGGCCGGATACCAGCGGGTGGCCAGCAGGGCGGCTCCCATTCTGCCGCCGGCCAGGGCCAGGTTGGGCGCCCGGCCGCCGGCATCGGTGCGGATAACCAGCGTCGCGGCAAGAGCATGGCCCAGCCGCGGCCAGAACGCAGTGCTTTCGGCCCGGAAATAGCGCGGGTCCTGCCGTAGCGCGCTCTCCATTCCCCACGCCATAACCTCTTCGGCGCCTGTAGATGCCTGGTACGCAGCGAGACGCCGGCCATATGCGCCCGCTCCGCGACCCCAGTCCGGGCCTCCAAGTACGCCGAAATGGGCGATGGTGGACAACGCCGTGGAACCGGCCAGGCCAACCGGGGAAGCCCAGTCTCGCAGGTGCCAGGTGAGCTTCTGTCCCGTGGTAAGCCGGTCCTGCGCCTCGACGCGTACGGTGAGGGCCGCCGCCAGTGCGGCGACCCCCAGGCAGAACTTCAGACCCACCAGGCCGCCGTGGTCTGTTCTCTGATCACGATCTCGTTGAGGAACTTGGCAGCCTTGGTCAGCCCCTCTTCCGCCGAGAGCAGGCTGTCCTCGTGTTCGATGGAGAGCACGTAGTCATACCCGAACATGCGCAGGGTGGATATGAACTCTTTCCACCAGGCTTCGCCGTGGCCGTAGCCGCACGTGCGGAAAATCCACGCGCGGTTGCGTTCGTCGGTGTAGTTCTTGGTGTCGAGCACGCCAGTCATCGGCAGATTGCGGTCATAGATCTGGGTATCTTTGGCGTGGACGTGGAAGATGGAGTCCCCAAGCACCCGGATGGCCGCGATAGGATCGATCCCCTGCCAGAACATGTGGCTCGGGTCGTAATTGCAGCCGATGGTGGGGCCGCAGGCGGCGCGGAGTTTCAGCAGAGTTTCCGGACTGAACACGACAAAACCGGGGTGCATTTCGAGGGCGACCTTAATCCCGTGGTCGGCCGCGAATTTGGCGTGCCCGGTCCAGTACGGGATCACTTTTTCTTCCCACTGCCATTTCAGAATTTCGAGATAATCCGGGGGCCAGGGGCAGGTGACCCAGTTGGGCCACTTGGAGCCTTCCGAATCACCCGGGCAGCCGGAAAAGTCTACCACTACCGGAACCCCCAGTTTTTCGGCCAGCAGCACGGTTTTACGGCTCACTTCGGCATCGTGTTTGGCCTGCGCCTTGTTGGGATGCAGCGGGTTGCCGTGGGAAGAAAGCGCACTGATGGTGATGCCGTTATCCGCAAGCTTCTTCTTGAAGTCCGCGAGTTCACTGGCGTTATCCAGCATGGAGAGCTTGCAATGCGGGTCGCCCGGGTAGTTGCCGGTGCCCAGTTCCACGGTATCGATCTTGAGGTTTTTCAGTTTCTTGAGAACGTCATTCAGGGAAAGCTGTGATAGCAGGGGTGTGAATACGCCGACTCTCATCTTGTTCTCCTCGTAAATTAAGGCTGACCACGAACAGAATATCACGCCATAAACGGCACCCCGGCAGCCTGGCCTTCATCCAAATCGACAGGGAGATCAAGCATGAAAATCGGGATCATCGGCGCCGGCCACATCGGAAGTACGGCCGCACGCCTTTTCCTCCAGGCCGGCCACGTTGTGGCCATCAGCAATTCCCGCGGGCCCGCCTCCTTGCGGGACCTGGTGGCCGCCCTGGGCCCGCACGCCCACGCCATGACCGTGGACGATGCCGCCCGCTTCGGCGACATGGTGCTTCTGGCGGTGCCCTGGCGTAAACCCGAGGCCCTGCCGGCCGCCCCCATCGTGGCGGGCAAGATCGTGATCGATGCCATGAACCCTTACACACGTGAAGGCGGGCTCTACGACCTGGGAGATTCCACTTCGAGCGAGGAGGTGCAGAAGCGGCTTCCCGGCGCGCGACTGGTGAAAGCTTTCAATACCGTGTACTACGAGCACCTGGCCGCACGGGGCAACCACGAGCGTTCCATGCCGGAGCGCCACGCCATCTTTATCGCCGGGGATGACCCTGATGCCAAAGCGGCGGTCGCCCAGCTCATCGAGGAAATCGGCTTCGCCCCGGTCGATACCGGAAACCTGCGCGAGGGCGGGCGTCGGCAGCAGCCCGGCACCCCCATTTACAACCACCCCATGACCGCCCGCGAAGCCACCCAGATTCTTGCCGGCTGGCCGCGCACGGCGGGCCGCTAAGGGAGAAAAAAAATGCTTCATCGTTTGATAGCGACCAATGAACACGACTGGGCGCTTACCTACATGCGGCTGGTGATGGGGGTGGTCTTCTTTGCGCACGGCGCGCAGAAACTGCTGGGCTGGTGGGGCGGCTACGGCTATACCGGCACGATGGGTTTCTTTGAGCACCAGGGGATTCCCGCCACGCTGGCCTTTCTGGCCATAGCGGCGGAATTTTTCGGCGGCCTGGGTTTGATTACAGGGCTATTGGGACGGGTCGCCGCGTTCGGCATTTCCTGCAACATGGTGGTGGCGATCCTGACCGTGCACGCGCGCAACGGATTCTTCATGAACTGGACGGGAACCAAAACGGGTGAAGGATTCGAGTTCCATCTGCTGGCATTGGCACTGGCCGGGGGCATCATGATCCTGGGCTCGGGAGCCTTCTCCGTGGATGCCCTGATAGCCCGGGCGGCCCGCCACGGCCTGGTTACGCCTCGCGCATAGAGGGGCTGACCAGAACCCGCGCCTTCTTGGCGGCCCAGTGCAGGCCGATACCGCCGAAGACAAATCCCCGCGAATGCACGCCGGCATAGCCGGAACTGCCGAGCAGGTCCGTGAGCTCATTCATGGATACGAAGGAGCGCAGCGAATCGGGAATGTAAGTGTAGACGCGAGGGCGGCCATGCAGCACCAGGCCCCAGAAAACCCCTTGCGCAAACAGGTATCCCAGGTAGAGGCGGCGCAGCAGGCGGTTGGCAGGGAGGAAAAAGTCCAGGCTGATGAGCACGCCGCCGGGGCGCGTCACGCGCTCCACCTCCCCTACCGCGGCGCTAAGGTTCGGGAAATTGCGCAAGCCGTAGCCGATGAAGACCGCGTCGAAACAGCCGTCCGCAAAGGGCAGCTTGCAGGCGTCCGCGCACACCGTGTCGTTAAGGCCGCGTCCCCTGGCCAACTTCAGCATGCGTTCGGTGAGGTCCACGGCTACCGCGGTTGCGCGCGGGCAGCGTTCTCTTACCAGCCTCGAAAAATCACCGGTTCCGGAGGCCAGGTCCAGCACCACGCAATCCGGAGCGAGCGAAGCCTTGTCAACCCCCAGGCGCTTCCAGTGCCGATCCATCCCATACGAAAATGCTCGCGTGATGAAGTCGTAGCGCGGCGCCACGGTACTGAACATTTCGCGCATCAGCCGTAGGCTGAGCTTTTCCGCCGGTGGTAGGGCCATCTCCCGACGGATTGTAACACGCGCGGCCCGGGTCTCTTCTTCAGCGGCGCGAACTCTTGGCGTTAATCGCGCGCGGCGATTCCGCCACCGCGCCGGTGGAAAGTGTTCCCGGGTTTGGCGCAACCGAGGTATCCACCATCTGCACCATGGCATAAGCCGGCATATCCTCGGCTTCCTTGAAGAACGTCATGCGGCCCACGCCGGCGTCGTAATCCACGCGTATCAGGTCTCCGCCGCGCACCTGTTCGGTGGCGATCAGGTTGGAAAGCGGGTGAACCAGCGAGCGGTCGATGGCGCGCTTCAGGTGCCGCGCCCCATACTTCATGTCAGTGCCCTCGGCCAACAGGTAGTCTTTAGCCGGGTCGGTCAGCGAGAAGACAAACGGAGCCCCCGTGGAGGAATTGAAGATGCGCTGCTGCAGTATGTTCAGCTCCAGCATGAGGATCTTGCGCAGCTCCGAGTCCCCCAGTGGACGGAACACGACGACCTTGTCGATGCGGTTCATGAACTCGGGAGTGAATTTCCGCCGCGCCGCCTCCACGCCCGCACGCGCAATCTTATCGGTCAACTGCACGTCCACCTTGCCTTGGCGGCGCGAGCGTTCCATTTCAGAAGCCGCAAAGCCCAGGTTCGGCCTGAGGATCTGCCCCATTTCGGCAGCGCCCAGGTTGCTCGTCATGAAAATCATGGCTCGCGAAAAGTCCACGCGCCGGTTGTCGCCCAGGGTCAGGGTGGCCTTATCCAGAATGCCGAGCAGAAGGTTCCACAGGGCATCGCTGGCCTTCTCGATCTCGTCGAACAGCACGAAGCTGAGCTTTACCTTTTCGGTATGGAACTGGTTAAGCACTTCCTGGCTGAGAAGGGGGTGCGTTTCCCGGTGTCCCAGATAGCCCGGCGGCGAACCGATCAGCTTGGCAATCTCGTGGCTGTGCTGAAATTCGGCACAGTCGATTTTGATGACCGCGCGCATATCGCCGACCATGCTTTCTGCGGTGGCTTCCACCAGGCGCGTTTTGCCGGTTCCCGTGGGACCCAGGAAGAGGAAGTTGCCAATCGGACGGCCCGGCCCCGACATCCCTGCCAGAAACGTCTGGTAGATGTTGACGATTTGCAGTATGGCCTCGTCCTGACCAACAATCCGCTTCCTTAGATCCGACTCGAGCTTCTCGGCCTCGTACCCAGTCAGTGTCGGATCCAGTTGCTTGCTACTCAACCGGCCCATTCCTTTGCCCCTCTCTAATCCCAAAAGGCTCATCGCCTTCTCTCTGAGCACGTCCCGTGCCAACTCTGTAACTGGTGGGATTCACCCTATTTCTTCGGCTTGGACGGTCGCATTTCCACGGAGCTGACCGTCGTCCGGCCAGGCATTCGCACAAGCAGGACGACAACTTCGGCCACATCTTCCGGCGCGATTTTCCAGCTTTGGCCCCCACGGCCATCGAAGCCGGTATCCACGCTCCCAGGCATAATGTAGCTGACCCGG
>JAMCRM010000333.1:0-1588 GCA_023380575.1 Acidobacteriota bacterium
ATCCCGACGCACAATCGCCCGAATTTGCTGGCGAGAACCCTGGCCGCTCTCGGCCGGCAGTCCTGGCCGGCCACCGGGTTCGAAGTCCTGGTCGTGGCCGACGCCTGCGAGGACCAGACCGCGGCCGCGGTGGCATCGCACGCGTGCCGCGCACCTTACCACCTGGAATTGTTGAGCCACGATGCGCGAAGCGCGGCGGCGAGCAGGAATCTGGGAGCGGCCGGCGCCCGTGGCCACGTTCTGCTGTTCCTGGACGACGACGTGGAGCCCCAGCCGGATTTGATCGGGGCACACATGGCAGCCGTGCAGCCACGAACGGCGGTTCTCGGATACTCGAAACCCACGCTACCGGCGAATCCGGCCCTGTTCCAACTCGAGGCGCGCCGCTGGTGGGAAGACACATTCACGGAAATGGCGCGGCCCGGCCACCGCTTCACCTATCGCGATTTCTTCAGCGGCAATCTTTCAATGTTCGCGTCACTGTTCCGCGAGGCCGGCGGCTTCGACACATCCTTCTCGGGCCGGCTTGAGGATTATGAACTCGGCTTCCGGTTGCTGAAAGGCGGATGCCGGTTTCATTTCGAACGCGGGGCCGCCGGATATCATTTCGACACGCAGGATCTGAGCCAGTGGCTGTGCCGGCAACGTCAGGAAGGGGCAGCGGACGTCCGCATGGGCCACCGCCACCCCGAACTGCGCTCCACCCGCTTCCTGAATTTCGAGCAGGCGCCGGGCCGCCACCTCGGGCGGGTCAGGTCGCTTGCGTTCGCTTCCCTTCCGCTGCTGGAGCGATGGGGACTGCGGCGGCGGTGGCGGCAAATCGTAGCGACGCTGCGCGAGTACGAATACTGGTCCGGAGTCGCGCAGGAAACGGGCGGGAGGCGGGCTTTGGCTGCGTGGGTTCAGGAGTCCCCGGGCGTGCCATCCATCGCTCCAGACGCACCCTGTGTGGACGTGGCCGCTCTGCCAGCCGACGGAGAACTCCGGCGGGTGCTGGAATTGGGCACGGCAAAGGGGTTGCGCATCGCCCTGTGCGGGGTGGAACTCACCGGCATCCCTCCGCAAGTGGGTGCGGAACCCCTGCGCGAGATCCACGTGCGCTCCGCTCTGGCCGCACTACAGAGAACGAATTTCATCCCTATGGCGGCATTGCGGATGGCTCGGGAGCAGGTGTTATGCTGACCAGGTTCGTCGACGTCGAAATCAGCGAGCCCCTGCAGCCGATCTATCTGGATCCCCGGTACCACCGCCTCGGGCTGGTGGGCTGCTGGCATGGGCGGCCTTTGGGAACGACGTTTCTGGATCCTGCGCGCGGCGAGAGGAATTTTTCGGCCGAACAGGTCCGCACGGCGGTCTTGCGTTATTTCGGTATGCTCCTCTGGGAGCAGCTCGCCTGCGGCGCCCTGGAGGGGACGACCAGTTCGGACGGCGCGCCGCTTCCGCCCGTCAGCGTGATTGTATGCACGCGCGACCGGCCCCTATCTTTGGAAAGTTGCCTCCGAGCCCTGGCGGAATTGGACTATCCCTCATATGAAGTTTTGGTGATCGACAACTGTTCGCGCGGCGATGAGGTCGTGCGCGTGGTCCG
>JAMCRM010000333.1:1598-3449 GCA_023380575.1 Acidobacteriota bacterium
AGAGGGGTTTCCGGTATGTGCGCGAAGATCGGCCGGGATTGGACTGGGCACGCAACCGGGGAATCGCCGAGGCCCGCCATGACCTGATCGCCTTCACCGATGACGATGCGACCGTTTGCCGCAATTGGCTGCGCGCCATGGCGCGGGCTTTTGCCGACGAGGAAGTGATGGGTGTGACCGGTCTCGTGCTGCCGGCCGAGTTGGAAACGCCAAGTCAGATGTGGTTTCAGCGCTATGGCGGGATGGGAAAAGGCTTCGCCGCGCGGCGCTTTTGCGGCGTCTCCATCGGCCCGCGAGAGATGATGGCCGCGCAGGAAGTGGGCGTCGGGGCGAATATGGTTTTCCGGCGGTGCGTTTTCCATAAGATCGGGGGCTTCGACACACGGCTCGATGTAGGCACGCCTTCTCGCGGCGGCGGCGATCTCGATATTTTCCATCGCGTCCTCTCGGCCGGCCTGACCATTCATTATGAGCCGGCGGCCTTCGCCTGGCACAGGGATCGCCGCGATATGAACGGCTTGCGGACACAGATTTACAACAACGGCTGCAGCTACGGGGTATACCTTCTCAAGGTGTTGCGCAACGGCTCCGTGCCGCGTCTGGAAGCGATGGATTACGCGTTCCGGTGGGCGGCGGGTTGGGTGCTGTGGCGCTTCCTCAGGGGGTTAACCCGTCCACGCTACTTTCCCCTGGGGCTGCTGGGGGCGGAATTGCGAGGCGCCCTACACGCTCCCGCCGCGTACCGGGCAAGCGCACGGCAGGATTGTCTCGTGCGCGCCGCCGGATCACTTTCCAAGAATCCGGAAGATGGAAAACCACACGCATAGCAGAATGCCCAGTCCGCCCAGGAACAACGCGACGTGCTCGCGGACTCTCGCCAGCGTGTTGTTCAGAGTCAGCACGGGCCGGACCTCCACGATTCCGCTCACCCCGGCGGCTGTATGGTAGTCCGGCTTGGCGTCCCAGACGGGGCTGACGAGGTCGAAAACTCCGCGCTTCCTGGTGATCAGAAAGCCATAGACCATTCCTGTGGTGGAGGGTATTTGCAGACCGGCTACAAATACTTCGCCTTGCCGGGCCATCGGAGTCAGCATCACTTTGTTTCTGATCACCGTGCCGGCAGGGCGCAATTCCTGTGGCGCCAGATTCCAGCCTTGTAAACCCCAGGCCAGAAATACTTCAGCGGCCTCGGGAAGGTGATACCGAAACTGTCGTGAGACTAGAGGCCCCTTCAGATGAATGCCGGGTTCCACCTTGATGATGCAGTTGCCTGAGACCACCCGGCCCTGACTACCATCCCAGGCGGGTTCGATAGCGGAGCCGTCGCTTGTCCTGGTGACGAGAAAGCCGTAATCGATTTTCGCTTCGGCTGGTACCCGCAAGGCAACCTCGAATGTGCCCTGATTTCCGCGCATGGGCGTATGCATCACACGTCCCTTCACCTCCGTGCCCGCCGGGCGCATTCCTTCGGGAAGAGTCTGCCAGCCATCGACGCCCCAGATCAGATACACTTCGCCCGCGTGTAATGAAATGCACAAAAGCCAGGTGGAATCCGTTCGCATTAGTCCCAGCCGGAATGTCTTCCTTTCGACCGTTTAGATACAATCGAGGCGATGCGGGGAATCAGTGTTGTTATACCGACTCACAACCGATGTGCCACACTGCGCTGCGCACTTGAATCGCTTGCGAACCAATCCCTCGGTTCCGCAGAATACGAAGTGATCGTAGTTGCCGATGGCTGCGATGACCTGGTCGTTGGATTCCTGGGAGGCTGCGCCTGCACGAATTATGGCGAAAACAACAGCCTGATGGCAATTACCCGCAACTACTCCGTGCCGGTGCTGATGGCAG
>JAMCRM010000334.1:0-1392 GCA_023380575.1 Acidobacteriota bacterium
CAACTCAACGGCCGATTCGAGGACTACTGGGAGACCCGCCGGGCCGCGTGACCTCCACTTTTATGTCGCACACCCAGATCGCTCTGTTTCCCCGCAGGATCAGGCGAGCAAAGGAGTGCCAGATCTTGCCGTCCAGCGCGCGCTCTTCGGAGAAGAACGTCAGGTGCACGACATCGCCGATCTCCGGTTTTCCGGTGGTGCGATTGGCAATGTCATAGGTCGCGGTGTTTTCGTTGATGGCTTTCGGGCTGAAAAAAAGTTCGAACTTACCATCGCTCCGCACGTTCAGGGAGCCCTGTGCGACGACCGCCCCGGGTATGACGGCGGCGTAATAAACGGAGCGCGACGTGCTCGTTCCGCCGATCGTGAGACCGAGTTGCGGATCGAAGGTGGAATTTGGCGGCAAATCGAGCTTGAGTTGCGGAGCGTCGGGCGGCCGGTCCCTTTCGAGGACGTAGAGGTCCCCGCCTACGCTCGGAAGACCGGGCATCGCGCCCTTATGGCCGTTCCATTCCGCGTCCAGATGGAAGCGATAAATGCCGGGCACATCGAGCGTCCAGCGGTCCTTGCCGACGAACGCCCCGAAATTGTCGCCCTTGCCTGTGACGCTAAGCCGGCGGCCATCGGGGTAATCCAGCACGAAGGTCACGTTTGCTGGAAGGATCGGATCGATTTGTACCGCGGGCGTGAAGGTGGAACCGGTCAGGTAGGCTATACCCGGCCGTGTGCCGACCAGGAAAAAGCGCGCCGGCTGCCCATCGGAACCGATCAGGTCCTCGGAACCCGGCGCGATCACCCGGTTATGCCCCGTTCCTTTCGGCAGCAGGAACGCGCTCGCCAGGTATCCCGCATAGGCCGGCTCCGCGCCTTTGTTTCGAAGCACCACGCCTCCGATCAGCCTGTAGATATCGCCCGGAAGGTCGCCGTTGGAGGAGGCGTTGATCTGCCCGCCGAAACTATTGGGGCTGGTGGGCCAGTACGGCGCGCGCACGCCGTTCTCGGCCACCAGGAAACGGGACATGAAACCCGGCCGCGGCGCTGCCCCGTAATAGTATTGCCAGTCCGTGATGTATTCGGGGAACAGATGCGGCGAATAACCATTCGAGGTTTTGAGGCGAATGTTGGTGATCCCGATGCTTTGCAGGCGCGCGTCGTATGGCTGCGGGTTTTCTTTCCATTCGTAGGTCAACACCGGTTCGATCTTGTTGGCGCCCTGCCCCTCGCTGGCGATGAGAAGCACGTCGCCCGTTTTCCACGGAAAATTGAGGTGCGCCAGGAAGTTATTCCCCGCTTCATCGACATACCCTTCGAAGTTGGTGTCGCCGCGCTCGACGTATTTGCCTGCGATGGTGAGTTTCTTGCCGCGGTCATGGGCGCCGAACCCAGCCGCTT
>JAMCRM010000334.1:1402-3572 GCA_023380575.1 Acidobacteriota bacterium
TCTTGCCGCGGGCTGTGATGGGGCTGTCCTGTGCGTACACCACACCGGCATGCCGCATGCTGCACACCCAGAGGTTTCCTTGCGGATCGGTGTGGCGCGCCAGTATATGCGCGGCATATTCGCCGGGGGCATCGAGCGGCAGAGCCTTGAGCCCCTGGGCGGTGCCGAAGGTTCCGCCCGGTGTCGCCTTGCCACTCGAATGTACCCCTCTGCGGAGCGCTGGATCGGAATTGACGTAAAGCACGGCCTCGATTTCGACGTCGGCCGGCACCGCCGGGGCAAAGCCGCTGTCGCGCCCGTAACTGCTACCTACCGGGTACGCCATGCCCTGGAATGTGGCGGTCGCCATCGTCATGCGATTCGCAATCCAGAATTGATAGGTTCCGCCGCCTTCGTAGCGGTTCCCCCAGATGTCGGCCGTCCAACCGGTGAGTTTGACCTGATAGTGGCCGTAGGCGGCGGGCTTCCAGGCGGTGATGGCGGAACGCCTGGTGGTAGGCCATTGGCCGGCATTGCCCACGAACGGGAATGTGCCCAGATCGGCGGTTCTCCCGTCTGGTCCGGTAACCTGCACCGATAGCTCGCCCTTGCCGTAGTCCCAGGGAATATTCGAACGCAGTTCGATGGTGTCGGCGGGGAATTGGGGTTCCAGGTTGTAGGACAGTTTTCTGCCGTTGGCATCGTAGAGGGGCAGGATCACGTCGTCCTGGATCAGATTGCGGCCGGAAATTCCAAAGCGGGCCTGGTCCTCATCCGCAAGCACGCCCCGGTAGCCGTTGGAGTTGTAATTGCCCAAGAGCATCCAGGGGATTCGCGGGCGGATGGCCGTGGCATCGACGGGGCGGCCGGACACGTGCGTGCCGCTGGCCGGGACTGGGGGCAAATACAGATGCGATTCCGTGGGCCGGCCCTTGAAGAACGGCCGAAGGGCGAAGCCTTCCCCGTTCAGGCTGTAATAGCGCCGGCCGGCCGTGACACCGAAATCGAGCCGGACCCGGTAGATGCCCGGCGGCAGATCGGCCGGCAGGTCCTGCTGCACCTGAAAAAAGACATGGCGCGCACCCTCGGCCCGCATCGTGGTATTGAGCGGCTGCGTTGAAAACTGGTCCACAGGCGTGCGAAACCCATAGCCGAAACGGTCGGTCACCGCGCCCTGGACCCCGCCCTCGATGGGCAACCCGGTGGGAGTGAGTAAGGTGGACATCTTTTCGTCGCTGGCCAGCCGGAGCCAGCCTCCGGCATCGAATGTTCTCTCGGCGGTTACCAGAAGGCAGAACCCGTCCACCTTGATTCCCGCCGCCGCCAGTTTTGCCAGATGATCTTCGGTGAGGATCAGTTTGGCGCTGATGCTGACGGGCAGCCCTGGCTTCCAGCCGACGGGCGTAACGGCGGCCTCGGCGGTCCATTCCCCATACTCTGTGTATCCGCCGCTGCCAAAGCGGCTGGGTTCGGCGCCCATGACCGCGGCCAACAGCAGTGCGCAAACAATGCTCGATCGAAGGCAGGACATGATGCGTATCCCTCCGATCACGCTAACACAAGCGTGCTCATTTCCATCTACTCCATTCAGATATCGGCAGCGGGATTGTCGAACGTTAGCTTCCGCTTGAACTCGTGGCGGAGATCGTGCGCAAGTAAGCACGCGCCGATCGGCGAGGTGCGCGGCATGGGCCTTTTGCAGGCTCTCGAACTGGTGGGAAACCGCGAGAGCAAAGTTCCCGCACCGGGGGGCAACCGCGCCGGATTTCCCCGCCGCTCAACATCGGCAAAGCCGACGTGGACGAGTTCACACGCCTGCTGGACCGCAGTTTCACGCAATGCCGGGTTCCGCAGAGCCACGACTGAGCGCCATCCTACAGCACGCCGCTGTCCTGCGCCTGGGTGAAGTAGAGTTGAGCCGCGCGGTCCAGGTCCCGCGGGGTGATCCGCAACGGGCGGCTTTCATAACGGCAGATCGAACTGATAATATTACAGACATCGTTCGGATAGCATGCCCGCAGGCCGGTGGTTCCGAACCTGACGCACAGGTTGCGAAGGTGTTCCGCGCTGCCCGGATCCGCCGGAATTTTCCTGGCGGTGACGACGCGCTGAAAAATCTCATCGAAAATGGCGTTGTCCACCGAATCCACATAGATCTTGTTCTGGATGCGCCAGCAGCAACTGCTTGACG
>JAMCRM010000335.1 GCA_023380575.1 Acidobacteriota bacterium
AACCTTAACCGCTTCCCGGAGGATGCTGCGGCTCACCCCTAGTTGCTCACAGAGATCCGCTTCGTTGGGAAATGCCACCTGCCCCCGGGCGCGCTCTTCCTGGATGATCCGCAGCGCCAGACTGCGCGTCACGCGCTCGTGCAGGCTTTCGCGCGTGGCGATTCTCTCGAAGCTCGCACCCATTCCGCATGCATCATATCATATGATCAGTTTGGCCGGAACAGTCGGCGTTGCCATTGTCCGCCCAAATGTGCTAAAAGTGTTAAATCGACCCGTCAAACCGTCCCCAACCAGCAGGTATATCCATGGGAAGCAGCACTGAGGACGTAGCCGCACTCACCAAGGAAAACCAGGCACTCCGTGCGCGTGTTGCCGAGTTGGAATCGCGCCTGCGCACGGCGGAACTCGAGGCCCGCCAGCAAGTGGGGCGCGACATCAACGAAATGAAAGAGGCCGTCGAGGCGCTCCGCCGCGGCGAAGAGGCGCTGCGCGAAAGCCACCGCCGCCTGAACCTGCATGTGGACAACTCTCCGCTGGCGGTGGTCGAATGGGACAACCAGTTCCGGATCACGCGCTGGGCGGGGGAAGCGGAGCGTGTATTCGGCTGGAGCGCGGCCGAGAGCCTCGGCAAGCGTATCGACGAGTTGGACTGGATCTATCCGCAGGACGCTCACCTTGTGGACGAGGTGATGGCCGACATGATCTCGGGGAGGCGGCCCAGCAACGTCAGCAAAAACCGCAATGTCCGCAAAGACGGCTCGGTAATCCACTGCGAGTGGTACAACACGGCCATCCCGGATGCCTGCGGCAAACTCGTCTCGGTGCTCTCCCAGGTGCTGGACGTGACCGAGCGCAAGCGGGCAGAGACCGCTTTGCTCGAGAGCGAAGCCCAGGAGCATGCGCGGGCTGCCGAACTGGAAGCCATCATGGAAGCGGTGCCGGCCGCGGTCTTCATTGCCCGCGACCCGGAGTGCCGCCTCGTCGTGGGCAGCGGTTCTACTTACAGGCTCCTGCACCTGAAACCCGGCACGAATCTATCCGTGTCGGCGCCCGAAGGCGAACGGGAAGGCCGCCGCATAGTAGACAGGAATGGGCGGGAGATCCCAGCCGGCCAACAGTCTGTTCAGATTGCGGCCCGCACGGGACGTCCGGTACGCGACTTCGAATTCGACGTGATCTCAGCGGACGGAACCCGTTTCACCCTGCTCGGCGACGCTTTTCCCATGTGCGACGAGAAGGGCCGGCCGCGCGGCGCGGTGGGCGCATTTCTCGACATAACCGATCGCAGGCGTTCCGAGGAGCGCTTGCGGCAGGCCCAAAAGCTGGAGAGCATCGGCCTGCTGGCGGGCGGCATCGCGCACGACTTCAACAACTTGCTCACCGCGATCATGGGCAACGCCAGCATGGTGATCGATCATCTTGACGCGGCATCCGCCGCGCGGATCAAGGACGTCATCAACGGCGCCCAGCGGGCCGCCCATCTCACCCGCCAACTTCTGGCCTATTCCGGCAAGGGCCAGTTCATCGTGCGCGACCTCAACCTGTCCGAGGCCGTGCACGAAATGGGAGACCTGATTCAGTTCTCCATTCCCAAGAGCGTGGACCTGCGTTTGAATCTGCAGCGGCGGCTTCCCATGATCTCCATTGACCCCAGCCAGCTTCACCAGGTGGTGATGAATCTGGTCATCAACGCGGCAGAGGCCATCGGAGAAGGGAATCCCGGGAAAATCGTGGTCTCCACCGGCGTGCGCGACGTTGAGGGTCCACTCGCGGATGCTTTCGGCGAACAGGTTGCCAGGGGCCGCTACGTCTTTGTGGAAGTCAGCGATACCGGCCAGGGCATTGACGAGCGCATCAGGTCGAAAATCTTCGATCCGTTCCTCACCACCAAGTTCACCGGGCGCGGTCTTGGGCTGGCCGCGGTGTCGGGTATCGTGCGCGCGCAGAAGGGAGCCATTGTCATGGAAAGCGCGCCGGGCCGCGGCAGCACCATGCGGGTGTTGTTTCCCCTTTCCGGGAACCACCGCCAGGAGGCGCGAGAAACGCCTGCCGCCACCGGCCGTGGTTGCGTGCTGGTGGTGGACGACGAACCCTCGGTGCGCGACTTCATCTGCGCCGTTTTGCGCTACCAGGGATACCGTGTGCTGCCGGCCTCCGACGGAAGAGAGGCCCTGGCGGTCTGCGAGAGGGAACCCGGCCAGGTGGATGCGGTGGTCCTCGATATCGTCATGCCCGTCATGGGAGCTAAAGAACTGCTTCCCGAACTAAAAGGGCGCCAGCCGGAACTGAAGGTGTTACTCACCAGCGGATACAGTGAACTGGAAGCGCGGCGGCTCTGCACGGCATACCCGGGGGCCACATTCATTCAAAAGCCGTACACCGCCCAGCAACTCGCCAAAGCCATAGACAAACTCCTGCTCGCCAGTTCCTGATTGGCAGGCCTGAGCCCGCCCTCCGGGGGAGGGCGGGCGTCAGTCCGGCTCCATAATTACGCCAGTGTCAGCGCTTCCATGTTGCCGGCAATGGCCGCGGCGAATTCGCTGGTATTCAGCTTAGTGGCCCCTTCCATTTGCCGGTGCAGGTCGTAGGTGACCATCTTGCGGCGGATCGTCTCGGTAATGGCGTTGTCGATGATCTCCGCCACCGGCTTCCAGCCCATGAAGTTGAACATCATGCAACCGCTCAGAATGAGGCTCAGCGGATTGATCACGTCCAGGTCAGCATACTTCGGGGCCGTGCCGTGGGTGGCTTCGAAGACCGCGTAGTCATCACCGATATTGGCGCCCGGCGCCATTCCCAGCCCGCCTACCTGTGCCGCGCAGGCATCCGAGAGATAATCGCCGTTGAGGTTGGGGGTGGCCAGCACGTCGTATTCGCTGGGCCGCAGCAGCACCTGCTGGAAGATCGAATCGGCAATGCGGTCCTTCACCAGGACCTTACCCGCCGGCAGCGGGTTGGAGCCCAGTTCGGCTTCGGTGACGCATGCGTCCCCGAACTCTTCTCTGACCAGTTCATAGCCCCAGTCGCGGAAGGCGCCCTCAGTGTACTTCATGATGTTGCCCTTATGGACAAGCGTTACGCTGCGCCGCCCGTTTTCGATGGCATACTGGATGGCGCGGCGGATCAACCGCTTCGACCCGAAGCAACTCATCGGTTTGATGCCGATGCCGGAATCGGGGCGGATCTTCTTACCCATCTCCTTATCCAGGAACTCGATGAGCTTGGCCGCTTCGGGCGTGCCGGCCTGCCACTCGATACCCGCGTAGACATCCTCGGTGTTCTCGCGGAAGATGACCACGTCCAGCAGTTCGGGGCGCTTCATGGGCGACGGCACCCCGGGGAAGTAGCGCACAGGCCGCGCGCAGACATAAAGGTCCAACAGTTGCCGCAGCGCTACGTTCAGGCTGCGAATGCCGCCGCCTACCGGCGTGGTCAGCGGTCCTTTAATGGCGATATGGTATTCCTGGATCGCATCCAGGGTCTCGTGAGGCAGCCAGATCTGGTAGAGATTGAAAGCCTTTTCCCCGGCAAACACTTCGCGCCAGGTCACCTGCCGTTTGCCGCCGTAGGCCTTCTCCACCGCGGCATCGAAAACCAGCCGCGAAGCTTTCCAAATGTCGCGCCCGGTGCCGTCCCCCTCGATAAACGGGATGATCGGCCGGTCCGGGACGATGAACTTTCCATTTTCAACCCGGATCTTTTCGCCTTCCGGGTTTGCGGGATTTTGATTCTGCATAACGGATTTCGTCAGACCTCGTTCTCCATCGCGTGCGGGCACAGGTCGTTTTCGCCCTCATCGCCCACTTCTTCTCGCAGTTTCCGGCCGCGTGGCCGGATATGTCAAACTGGATTCCTTCCACACCACACACGGGCGGGCGATTCCCTTCGCCACCGGCTTGAAGCTGG
>JAMCRM010000336.1 GCA_023380575.1 Acidobacteriota bacterium
GCGGACTACAATAGAAAACTGGCGGCATAAGCCGATTTCATGCATGTCTACGTTTTAATAACCAAAAACCAGGTTAACCCGCTATGGATCTAGAAGTTATCTCAAGAAACCAAGGGTGAACATCCGGTCAAATGCACACTGAGCTTTCGGCATAGTTGTTTCCTGTGATTGCCGACAGTCTCCGCACTGATAGCGAGGAGCACGGCGATTTCCTTGGTCGTTTTCCCGTGGCCGATCAAGGCCAAAACGTCGGCTTCACGGGCTGTAAGGCCGCCGCGGGGGATCGGCTCCGTGAGACCGAGCGCCAGATCGGCTAGGACCGCCTCAACGCGCGACTGGTCGGTCACCTCGACAAGCGTGTGCGCCACGCCCGCAACGCCGCCGCCGAGGTCGATCGGAAAGAAACCCGCCAACCACTCGCGCAGCGGGCCGTGCTCGAAGGGGACGCGAGCGGTGAACTTGAGACCCTTCAGATGCTCCTTGGTACGAAGAGCCTCATGGGCAAGCTCGGTCAGTTTTGCTCCGATCTCGGGCACGATACTGGACAAAGGTCGCCCGAAATGCGCGGTTTTCACGTTGTTCACATGACGTTCAGTTGAAGCCCAGACTGTGCTTCGAATTCGTGTGCATCCGTGTGTATCCGTGGCTAAGTCGTTAGTAGCTGGTCACCATAGACAGGGATCCACACGGATCTTATTGGTTCAATCCTCCGGGACGTTGAACTTATCGCCGGTATCATTGACCCACTGCCTGAGCCGCGCGGTCAGCTTTTTCCGCTCGGCGCGGTAGCGGCTGTTGTGCGCGAGGTTGGCCAGTTCGTACGGGTCCTCGTGCAGATTGAACAGCAGCCAGGAGACGCCGTCGAAGCACACGTACTTCCAGCCGTCCCTGGTGACGATGCCGCGATACGGCTTGTTGGTGCTGTCGCCGTGGCCGGTCGGGACGACGCACTGGAGGTACGCCGAATCGGGCTCGCTGGCCGCCGGTCTCCTGGGAATGCGGTGGCGGGAGTAATCCGTTCCCTCCATCCATTCCGGCTTCGGGATGCCGCACAGGCCGAGCGTGGTGGGCGCGATGTCCACGGTGTTCACGAGCGCGGGCGGGCGGCCGGTTGCGCGGCCTTCGTAAGTCGGGATTTCACCGCCAACGATGAACGGGATGCGCGTGGATTCCTCGAACGGGTTCGTCTTGTGGTACATGCCGTGCGACCCGTGCATGTCGCCGTGATCGCTGAAGAACAGCAGGTGCGTGTTGAACGTCATCCCCGTTTCATCGAGGGCTTTGCGCACGCGGCCGACGTTCCAGTCGAGGTTTTCGATCATGGCGTAATAAGCGGCCAAATCGCGGCGCGCCTTGTCCTCGACGGAGGCGATGGGCGGCACGTTGGGGCGAAGCTGTAGCTGTCCACCGTTGTAGCGGCGCAGGAAGTCGTCCGGCGCGACATACGGATTATGGGGCGGCTGCACCGAGAGAGCCGCGAAAAATGGCCTCCGGCGGCCCGCCTTGGCTTCGTCTCCGCGCTCCTTGATGTACTTGATGAGCAGGTTGGTGAGCTCGTCGGTTTCGTATCCGGGGAGGCGGTAGTGGAACGCGTCCCTGCCTGTGCCGCCGTGGACCCAGCAGTCGTACTGGCTGTTGTTGTTCTCGTAGCCGATCCAGGTGTCGAAGCCGCCCTGGAGTTCCGGCGGAATGATGTGCATGGCGGCGCGTCCGTCGCGCTCGTGCCAGCCGCTGAGGTGCCATTTGCCGAACCAGGCAGTGTGGTAGCCGGCATCCTTGAACGGCTTGGCGATGGTCGGCTGGCCTTGCGGCAGCGGATATTCGTGGCCGGGGACGCAGTGGTGCGGGTAGCGGCTGGTGAGCAGGGATCCGCGGAACGGGCAGCAGAGCGGGAACCCGGAAACGGCGTTCGTGAAGTTCACGCCCATGGTGGCGAGGTTATCGATTGTGGGCGTATGGACGTTCGGATCGCCGTTGCAGCCCAGCGCCTGCGCCCGGTGCTGATCGCCGAACAGCCAGATGACGTTCGGCCTTTCGTCTGCGGCAGCGCCCGGACCCGGCCTCTGGAGCCCTACCGCCCCAGCGCTCATGCTCTGTAAAAACGTTCTTCGCTTCATAGATTAACTTCAGATTAAATTCGGTGACAGGCACCGAATTTAATGCAGCGTGGGCTGGTGGGCGTAGCGCTTCATCGCGATGTTCAGGGTTTCGCCCGCGCCCGGAGCCAGCAGCACCGTGAACGCCGGCGCATCGACCTTGATCACGCGCCCGCCGCTCTCAACCGACACGCAATGGTGCTCCGCGTAGGCGCCCATCTGCACCAACACGGTGCGGGCATGAATCGGGCTCGTGTTCACGATCGTCAGCACGATACCGTCCGGCCGGATCTTCTCCACCAGCGCGGCAACATCCGCCGGCAGCCCCGCGCGCCGTTCGATCGGATCGAAATAGCGGACGCGGCTGTGCAGCACATTCCCGTCGCTGCCCGGTTCGTTGCCGCCCAGGGTCAGATTGACGAGCGTCGCCGTTGATACCGGGTTGAACCTCTGCGGGCGATCGGAAGAGCACGTATCCGGCGTGCTCGTGTCTTCGCGCAGACCTTTCACTCTCTGCCGGATGCGCTCGAAATCGGCCCGCAGCGCCGTAATCGGGTAATCGGGGTTCCTGCCCTCCAGATACGAAATCCACGGATCCCCCGCGATGTGCTCGAGATCGCGCCGGTCCATCGACCACAGATAAACATCCCGCTGCACGTCGAAATGCTGGTTCGCCGTGTATCCATACCAGCCTTTTTCGCCGTACTTGTTCGGAAGCAGGATGCGGCCGTTCTCCACCCGCTTCGCCGCGTACAGATTCGCAATCTGCCGCCGCAGCGGATCCACAAACCGCTGGTCGCCAGTCAACAGCAGCGCCTCTCCGAACGCCAAACGCGGTCCGCGCATATAGTAATTCCGCCCGCTCTCCTGCGGCCAGAAGTTCCAGCCGAACGTGCCGCCGTACCACTTGCCCTCCCACTCGCCGCCAATACTGCCGTCCAGCCCGATATTAGTGGGAATATTTCCGCCGTTCGACTCCACGCGCTCCCGCCACGCCCCGACGTACTCGAGCACCCACTCGCGGTATTTGCTCTCGTGCGTCAGCATGTACGCGTTGGTTGGCAGCGTGACCGCGCACAGGTTCAGCGGATGGTCGCCCCGGATATGCGACGCCGTGCGGTAT
>JAMCRM010000337.1:0-827 GCA_023380575.1 Acidobacteriota bacterium
TCAAAATTGTGTTCGCCGCTGATCAGGGAAAATGCGGCGGCCAGCCTTTCCCTGCTTAAATGTGAGCAGGCCATGCGCAGAAAGTTATAGTTTACGTGCTCCACGGAGACCGGGTACGGGTGTGCCGGCCTGAACAAATGAAGGACCTTGATATCGGGATCGACGAAAAGGCTGTATCCAAACAGCCACATTTTAAATGAAATCTCCTCGTCCTCATGCCCCCAAACCTTAAAACCGCGGTCGTAACCGCCGACCACTGCAAAGGCAGCCTGCCGGAAGGCCTGGCAACCCCCAGGCAGCAGGGGCACTGTGGCCATACCGGAAGGTTTGGGGAGCCACTTTGCTTCAAGGCGGTCATTCCATGTTTGCCCGTATCCCACGGCGTGCGGATCGGCCATTGAGGCTATAGCCGGTGAGAGGCCGGCAACCGTGCGCAGTGAAAAGTCTTTTTCCATCCTGGCCAGCCAGTCGTGCGGGGCCGTGATATGGGCATCACAAAATACCAAGACCTCTCCCCTGGAAGCGTTTGCCCCGGCATTGCGGGCATTGGCCGCTCCCAGCCCCGCCGTGGTGATCAACCCGAGGCCGCTGAACAGCACCACGATCCCCAGCGAAAACACCACCGCCTGAAACACGCTCGACTGCCGGTTCAGAAAGAACGAGACCGTGATCGGAATCATGGGGAAGACGCACGGGGTGAAAATGGCCGCCAGCCCGAAGCCGAAAGCCAGCAGCAGAAACCCGCCCATACCCTCGGCGGGCGCCGCAACCGGCGACGCGGGAGCGCCGGGCCGCGCTTCACTGTACCCCGCGGGGATGGTCACTGC
>JAMCRM010000337.1:941-3175 GCA_023380575.1 Acidobacteriota bacterium
ACGCACAGCTTGTCGTTGCAGGTCTGATAGCGCAGCGCGTATTCCACCTGCGCGGCGCCGGGCTCGTTCTCCAGCCTGGTCCGCAGCAGGAACGTGGCTCCGCCTTCATAGGTTTCCGTCTCGGCGTTGAAATTGGGATCGAAGGCCCGTTTAGGCGGTTGCTGGTAAACCATTACAGACTGCGCCGCCGCGCGCGGCGTCACGCTCAGCGGGATGGCTCCCCGGGTGGTTGCCGAATACAGGTGCCAGCCGGGTTGCAGTCTGGCCTCGAGCCGCGCCAGCACGGCACCGCCCGGCGGCGCCGTGGCCGGATCCACCGTGAGGCTCCATTGCACCTGCCCGGGCTTCTGCGCCGGGGCGCAGAACGCGAAGGCCGCCAGCAGCAAAATCGCCCGGCCTACTTGGTGGGTACTTTTTCGTTGGTCCACAACCGCAGTTCGTTCTCGATGCGCTGGTTGATGCCGCCCCGGGAGAATTCCGCGGCCACCCGGATGGCGTTCATCATGGCCTTGCCGTTGGAGCGGCCGTGACAGATGATGCACACGCCTCTCACCCCCAGCAGCGGAGCGCCTCCATATTCAGAATAATCCACGCGCTTCTTGAAATCGGCGTAGGCCCGGTGGGAGAGTACGTATCCGATCTTACGCGTGATGGTGGCTTCCAGCGAGTCCTGCAACAGGTGTTTGAACAGTTCCACCAGCCCTTCGCTGACCTTCAGCGCCACATTTCCGATGAAGCCGTCGCAAACGATCACGTCGGCCTTGCCGGAATACAGGTCGCGGCCCTCGACATTGCCCACGAAATTCAGGGAGAGACTCTTCAACAGGGGCGTGACCGAGCGCGTGACCTCATTGCCCTTGTGCTCCTCTTCGCCGATGGAGAGCAACCCCACGCGCGGGCTGCGGATGCGCAGAATGGCGCGCGAATAGATCTCGCCCATGACCGCGAACTGCACCAGCATGCGCGGCGAGCAGTCCACGTTGGCGCCCACATCCACCACCACCACCGGCGGGCCGCTCAGGGTGGGAAAAATGCCCGCCAGCGCCGGACGGTCTACGCCCTGCACCACTCCCTGCACCATTTTGGCCGTGGCCATGATGGCGCCGGTATTGCCCGCCGACACGAACCCCTGCGCGGCGCCGTCCCGCACCAGCCGCGACGCCACCCGCATGGAACTGTCCCGCTTGGTGCGGACCGCGCGCGCGGCGCTGTCGGTCATGGTGACCCGCTCGCTGGCATGCGCGATTTCAATGGGCAGTTCCCGCCAGTCTTCGTGGGTTTCCAGCTCGCTTTGAACGATCTCCCGGATGCCGACCAGAATGACCTTCACTCCGAGAGACCGGGCCGCCAGCACGGCGCCCGCCACCTCGGACTTGGGCGCGTTGTCCCCGCCCATTGCGTCTACAGCAATGGTGAGCATCGCCGGGCGGGCCTACTGCTGTTCGACCTCGATGACCTCGCGGCCTTTGTACTGGCCGCAATGGGGGCAAACCCGATGCGGCAATTTCTGTTCATGACAGTTGGGGCATTCCGACAGCCCGGCGGTCTTCAGTGCGTCGTGCGCGCGGCGGGTACTGGTCCGTCTCTGGGAATGGCGTCGTTTGGGGTTGGGCATGGACTATCCTCGAGTATTCTTCAGCCGTAATCAGTATAACTTCCGCAACGCCCCCCAGCGGTCGTCGCCGGTTACCGGCTTGCACCCGCAGAGGTTTTCGTTGCGGTTTCCGCCGCAGACCGGGCAGATGCCCAGGCAATCTTCGCGGCAGACGCGCTGCATGGGCAGCGCCAGCAGGACCTGCTCTCTCAACACATCCTCCAGCAGCATCCCGCCGCCTTCATAGAACGCGATTTCCGCCTCGCCTTCATCGATCTCGATCTCCTCCTCGCGGGCGATGTCGGACATCGGCCGGTAGAAAAGGTCGAACTCGGCGTCCAGAGGGAATCGGGCGGCGGCCAGGCACCGGTCGCAATCCGCCTCCATGATCACGTCGTAGTGGCCGCGGATCCGCACTTCACCCTCGGTGTTGGCCAGCAGTTCGGCCATCCCGATGGCGTGCAGCGGACCCCCCTGGCGCACTCCGGCGTCGGAAAAATCCACCTGTCCCGGCTGGAAGGTTTCGTCGAAGCGCACCTTCCTCAGTTCCAGTTCTTTGGTGCTTAGGAACATAATGTGTACCTGGATCAGCCGGGGAAAGAACTACTATTATAGCGCGGCCGGTTTCTTCCCGCCGAGG
>JAMCRM010000338.1 GCA_023380575.1 Acidobacteriota bacterium
GATTCACCGAGGAGTAGCGCGCGATGTTGGCGGATATGCCATCGAGGGTGATGCCCCACGCCCCGCCGCCTTTCTGTGATTTGGGAATGTAGTGGAATTCAACAATGGGGGCCATTTATACTAGGACTTACACCATGAGCGTTGCCTATCAGATTGCCGTGTGCGGTAGTATCGCGCCCGACCCGTTACAGACTCTGGAACCGGTTATGGGCCCGAACGGCCCTTCCCTGAAAAATGAGATGATGCTGCCGGCCATTCTCGATCCCTGGGCTGGCCATGCCCTGTTCGAGGCGGCTAACCTGGCGCGGAAGGCGCCCGGCAGCAAAGTGTGGCTCGTCAGCCTCGGGCCGAAAGCCAAACTCCAGCAGGTCATGATGACCATCGCGCAGAAAGCCGCGTTTGAACTGATCGCGCTGGATGGTCCGGCAAGCGCCTTTACCGATCCCGCCGAAGCCAGCGCCGGACTCGCTCAGGCTATCGAATCCATCCCCGGTCTGGACCGTTCCCGGCTACTGGTATTCGGCGGTTGGGAGTCCGCCACCCGCGGCGCCGGCGTCACCATGCAAATGGTGGGTGAGAGACTCGGCATCGTGGACCAGTTTCAAGGCGTGGATGAGATGAGCGTGCGCGAGGACGGCTCCTTCGAAATCCTGGAGCGGATCGAGGGCGGCCGTCACCAGGTTTCGGTCTGCGCCGGACCTCCCGCGCTGCTTGGCTGGGCCACCGGCAATTTGCCGGAACCGCGCAACAATCCCCAAATCGGCATGGCGAACATGCGCCAGATCATGCCTTCCCTACAGCGCGCCAAACCCACCCCCGTGGGAGCCGGCGGCGTTCAATTCGTCAGCGTGGCACTCCCGAAGCAGCAACGTACTACCAAAATAGTAAAAGACCTTCCGGCTGACGAGATTGCTCGCGAAATCGTGGCCTGGATCTCCCGTGACTGATATGGAAACCATACTCTTTCTCGCCCACACCGAACCCGACGGCTCTTTGGCCCGGGCCGCCCTCGAGACGCTCGGGGCCGCCAAATCGCTTCCCGCGAAACTTATCGTCGGCCTGCTTGGCGCCGATGTCCAGGCGGCCGCCGGCCAGATCGGCTCCTGCGGCGCGGACCGCGTCCTGGGCGTTTCCGGCGCCGAATTCGCGCAGCCCCGCTATAGCTCGGATGCGGCGGCCGCCGAGGCGCTTTGCCGTGCCGCGGGCGCGACCATCGTGCTGGCTCCCGCGACCTCCCGCTGGAACCGCGTGCTGCCCGGCGTGGCTCACCGGCTGAACGGAGGCGTGGACACGCACGTGACCGGCATCTCCGCCACCGACGGCGTGATCGCGGCCACGCGCTGGTACTATCGCCAGCGCATGGAAGCCGTTTTGCAGCGTTCCGGCAGACCGTGGTTCGTGCTGCTTGAAAGCGGCTGTTACGAGGCGTGGAATGGCGAGCCGTCCACGACAACTGTAGACAGTATTCCGGTGGAGATTGCGAATGCCCGGACGACCGTCGCCGGCATCCGCTCGCCGCGGACGGACCAGCAGACCATACGGCCGGACGCCGGCCTGCTCTTCGTGACCGGCGCTGGTTGGACCAAGAAACAGGTGGATGGCAAGACCCACGCCGCCGAGGCCGAAGTCCTCATTCTGGACTTCCTCCGGAAAACGCAGGCTTCGCTCGGCGGCAGCAAGTCCCTGGTGGATCTCAGCGGCGAAGGGGAAGCGGGCCTTCGTTTTATGACTCATTTGAACCAGGTCGGGCAGACCGGCTCCACGCCGCGGCACCCGAAAGGGCTCTCCACATGCTGTCACGGGGAAGAGCCGCATGTAGTGGGATGGCGCTTCGTCAATGAGCGCCGCGCCATCAACCTGGACCCAAACTGCGGCTGGGCGCGCGGCAAGGCCGACGTCCTCTACGTGGCAGACGCCTTCGAGGTGATGGCCAAGGTGAACGCGCTGCTCGAAGAGAAGGCCAAAGCCACTCCGGCGTAGCACAATCACCGGGTTGCCCGGCACGGTGACACCTCCGGTTTGCTGCACACACATTTGACTTCGGTGTTGGTTTCATATATAAGAACACCCGAAGGAGCACTCTATGTGGCTGTTGCGGTTCTTTCCAGTGCTGTTTATTGCTGCGTTCCTTTGGGCGCAGTCCGATCGCGGCGCACTCACGGGAACGGTTACCGATCCCTCCGGAGCCATGATTCCGAATGCGCGGATTTCCGCGGTGCACGTGGCCACGAAAGTGGCTTACCGCACGGTTTCCACTGAATCCGGGCATTACACGATCCCCGCGCTTCCCGTGGGGGAATATCAGCTCACGATGGAACACGACGGCTTTAAGACGCTGGTTCGCTCGAAGATCACAGTGGCGGCCGGCGCAACCGTCAGCGTGGACGCCATACTCGAAATCGGTTCGGTGGCCGAATCGGTGCAGGTCAGCAGTGCCGTGGAACAGTTGCAGACCGCCAACGCGCAAGTTTCCTCCCAAGTGGCGAACCGCATGGTGGATGAACTGCCGCTGGTGGTGGGCGGCGGCATGCGCAATGCCATCGACTTGGCGGTCATCACGGCGGAAGCCAGGCAGGACAACAGCACGGGAGTGAATGATAACAACTCCGTCGGGCTTGGCGGCGGCCAAGCCGGGGCGTGGGGCATCACCCTCGATGGCATATCCGCCAACATCGCGCGCTACTCCTCGGTGAATCTCGTTGCCGGAAACACCCCTTCGCCCGACGCCATCACCGAATTCACGGTCCAGACGAACGGCTTCAAAGCGGAGTACGGACGGGCCTCGGGCGGCACCATGACATTCACCTCGAAGTCCGGCACCAATGACCTTCACGGCACGGGCTACGAGTTTCTCCGGAACGACGCCTTCGATGCGCGCCGGTTTTTCGAGGCGAAGCGAGGCTCTTACAAGCAGCACGATTTTGGCTGGAGCGTCGGTGGCCCCGTCTACCTGCCAAAGTTGTATGACGGCCGCAACCGCACGTTTTTCTTTGGGGCGGGCGAATGGTTCCGCAACCGCGTCGGCGCCAGCAGCCAGTACTTCAGCGTTCCCACGCCGGAAATGTACCAGGGCGATTTCAGCAACTGGGTGGACGCCAACGGAAAGCTGCTGCCGATTTACGATCCGGCGACTACGCGCCCGAATCCATCCGGAAGCGGATTTGTCCGGGACGCGTTTCCGGGCAACCAGGTTCCGCAAGTGCGATTCGCCAATTTTTCCAAAGCGGTTTTGAAGGAAGTCGGTGGTATTGCCCATCCGAATATCAAGGCGGGTCCCGGCACGAGCGATTACGTCCGCAACAACTACATCAACAACACCGGCACCGTAACCGAGCCATGGAATAAGCTCAGCGCCAAGGTGGACCATAGTATCGGCAACAACGATAAGGTCGGATTCTTCTTCCACTTTGGCCAGCACCTGATCGAGCCGGGACCGGGCGGCTTCCCGGGCCTGCCCGGCATCCTGAATGTGACGGGCCGGGAGAACTACACCACTTACGTGTACCGCGGCACTTACACGAAAATGATCCGCCCCACCATTGTCAATTCCATGTATGGCGGCTATAACAGCCTGAAGTCGGTCAAGGCCGGTGTGGCTGCCACGGGGGGCTGGAAGAACCGCGGAGTCTGCCTCGCCAATGCCTGGAACTGCGATAACACTTTGGTCCAGATCGAGTTTTCCGATTACGCCAAGTGGGGTGGCTCGGCGGGAGACGGCGCCGAAAACCTGGTGATGTCCTTCGGCGACGACCTGACCATCGTACACGGGCAGCACACTTTCAAAATCGGTTACCTCTGGGAGCGGCTTCACTACAACGGCTGGGGACGGCAGACGATCTCCGGGCTCATCCGGGGCGACCGCCTCAGCACGAGCGTGCCGGGCAATAACAACCTGTCCTCCGGCGGAGGCAACGGCTTCGCTTCATTCCTGCTGGGCGAATCGTTTTCCGGAGGCACGGAAAACGACCGGTTTGTGGGACAGCAGTTCCGCAGCCACGCCTGGTACGTGCAGGACGACTGGAGAATCTCGAAGCGGCTGACCCTGAATTTCGGCGTGCGTTATGAGCTCTCGCTGCCGCCACTCGAGCAGAAGGACCGGTGGGCCGACTTCACGCCGGACCGGCCCAATCCGGGCGCCGACGGTTATCCGGGCGCGCTGCGCTTTGCCGGCTTCGGACCGGGACGCGAGAACTCGCGCACGCTGGTTTCCGGCTGGTACGGCGGCATCGGCCCGCGCTTCGGCCTCGCGTACTCGCTCAACAACAAGACCGTCATTCGCGCGGCGGCCTCGCGATCCTTCGGAGTGGTGAAGACCGTGACCGGCAGCACGCACTTTGATGGGGCCATTCTGCAGTTCCGCCCGACCTCCACCGACGGCGGCATCACCCCGTCCTTCCGGCTGGATAACGGTCTTCCAGCGTATGTCAAACCGCCCAGCACCGACCCGGCCTTCTCCAACGGCAACAACGTGCCTTTCTGGAACTACGGCGCCGCTTCCCGCTTGCCCGAAAGTTACGACTGGACCATGTCCATTCAGAGGCAGCTTACGGAAAACGCCGTTTTCGAGGCCGCGTACAATGCCAGCATCGGTGTGCACCTTGCGGCGGGTCTGCTGAACATCAATCAGCTACCATTCTCTTACTTCCAGACTTACGGGCGTTCGGTTCTCCAGAGCAACATCGGTTCGGCGGCGGCCAAAGCCGCGGGCATCCAAAAACCGTACCCGAGTTACACGGGAAGTGTGGCCCAGGCACTGCGGCCTTATCCGCAATACCTCACGCTGGGCG
>JAMCRM010000339.1 GCA_023380575.1 Acidobacteriota bacterium
AAGCCGGGCGGGGGTGAGGTCATCAATATAAGCAGCCTGGCGGGCAAGAATCCGTTTGCCGGCGGGGCGGCCTACAACGCATCGAAGTTCGGTTTGAACGGACTGAGCGAGGCCATGATGCTGGACCACCGTTACGACAACGTACGGGTTTCGTACATCATGCCGGGCAGCGTGGATACCGGGTTCGGCGCCTCCGGCGGGTCGGAGTGGAAAATCGCTCCCGAGGACGTGGCCGAAGTGGTCATGCTGCTGTTGCGAATGCCGTCCCGGACTATGGTCACGCGGGTGGAGATGAGGCCGTCTAAACCCAAGAAATAGTGGATGGTTTCTTCCACTCCGGGATTGGCCCCGGACTTGCTTGAGGAAGGGCGATGAGCCTGTTGGGATTAGAGAGGGGCAAAGCGATGGGGCGCTTGAACAAGCAATTGGATCCAACCTTGACCGGCTATGAAGCGGAAAAGCTCGAGTCGGACCTGCGCAAGAGAATCATCGGGCAGGACGAGGCGATCCAGCAGATCGTAAACATTTATCAAACGTATCTGGCCGGCATGTGCAGCCCGGGGCGGCCGATCGGGAACTTTCTCTTCCTCGGGCCCACGGGCTCCGGCAAGACCCGCATGGTGGAAGCCACGGCTGAGGGGTTGGTGGGGGATCTGCGCGCGGTGATCAAAATCGACTGCGCCGAGTTCCAGCACAGCCATGAAATCGCCAAACTGATCGGCTCGCCTCCGGGCTACCTGGGACACCGCGAAACCCATCCGTTGCTGAGCCAGGAAGTGCTGAACCAGTACCAGACCGAGAAGTGCAAGATCAGCTTTGTGCTGTTCGATGAAATCGAGAAGGCCAGCGACGCACTGTGGAACCTGCTGCTGGGGATTCTGGACAAAGCTACCCTGACGCTGGGCGATAACCGCCGCGTGGATTTCTCCCGCGCCCTGATTTTCATGACCAGCAACCTCGGCGCCGCCGAAATGACGAACATTCTGCGGCCGAACCTGGGCTTTGCGGCCGGCGAGGCGCACAAGGCGCGCGCCGAAGGCAAGGTGGATCAGCAACTGACGGACAAGATCGGCCGTGCGGGAGTGGAAGCGGCGCGCCGCAAATTCACCCCCGAGTTCATGAACCGGATCGATAAAACGGTGGTCTTCCGTCCGCTGGGCGAGAACGAACTGCGCAAGATCCTGGGCCTGGAGTTGAACATGCTGCAACAGCGCATTTTCAATTCGGCCAACGGCGCGCCGTTTGTGTTCTCCCTGACCGACTCCGCCAAAAACTACCTCCTGGTGGAAGGCACCGACATGAAGTACGGCGCCAGGCATTTGAAGCGCGCCATCGACCGCTCTCTGGTCCATCCGCTTTCCAACCTGATCGCCACCGAGCAGGTGCGCGGCGGCGACCTGATCCGTGTGGATTTCGATTCTCACGTCGGCCATATGACTTTTTTCAAGGAAGCCGAAGACATGCCTGCATATGCCATGGTGCAGATGGTAGATACTTCGGTGGCGCCTCCGCTGGGTACATTGTCGCAAGGCGCCGCGGCCGATCTCCCGCGTGTGATCAACGCCTCCAAACGTTCCGGACGCTGAAGTCTCTTGATTGCGGCTCTGTCCCCCTGCGCCGCCCGCGGCGCAGGGGGTTTTTTTTGATCGCGGACGGCGGGAATGTCGACGTGATATCCGGCGTCCTGGAACCAGCGATACATGCGGGTCATTTCAGGGCCGGCGTGCCGTTCGAAATTTGTCTGAGGTGCCGTAAGACCGCTCCGCCCTGCGTCCCGGTGGCTCCGGACACGAGGACCGTTCGGTCGTTCTTTCTGGCCATATTTTGCTCCTGTACGGGAGACACCAGCAGTTTCGTTTCCGGGCTTTTCGCCGCTGCGGCGTCGGTGGCCCCCGGATACCAGCGCGGCGCCTTCTGTTAAACTGTTCACAATGAAGCGCGCGTTGATCATCGCGATGCTGCTGGGGACCTGCGTTTCCGGCGCCGGCAAGAAGAAGCAATTCGAGATCGGCGTGGAGGAGACCGTCGCGCAGCGCGGCGACCAAACCATTTCGGTGGATGCCAGGGTACGTAATACAGGGGACCGCGCCATCGAGGCGCTGATTCTGGTGTTCGACTTCATGGCGGCGGGCAATCAGGTGATCACCACGCAGCAGATTCCGGTTGACGACGAAGTGCTCGAGCCGGGCAAGGAAACCGTGGTGCACGCCAAGATGCGCGACGAGGTGCGCGCGGTGCGCTACCGCGTCAACGCCACCGATAAGGCCGGGCATGATATGGCGGTGCGCAAAGCCGGCCCGTACGTCATCGAATAACTCGATTTTACGAATTCTTTACAACTTCGCGGCGGACATTCGTGCTTCGCGCCCGTACTATCGACTTCAGACCCAATTCGGGGGGACTGTCTCTGTCAGGAGGGTTTGGATGTCTGTGGTCGAAACCATTCATAATCAAACGCCGGGGTATCGGGACGCTCACTTGGAGATCGATTTCGGGCCGCGCATCGCACGGCTGGACGCAAAGCCGCTGGAACTGACCCGCAAAGAATACGATCTGCTCGCGCTGCTGGTGAAAAATGCAGGGGAAATCGTTCCCCGGGACACTCTGCTCTCACAGGTATGGGGCTACAGCCTGCAGGTGCGGACCCGCACGCTGGATGTGCACGTCCGCCGGCTGCGCAAGAAACTGGGAGCTTACGCCGAGTTGTACGTGGAGACGATTTTCGGCATCGGCTACCGTTTTCAGCCGTACCGCGCCCCCACACGCGTAATCACGGAACTGCCGGTGATCGCCGCATCCGCTTAGCTTCACATCTCCGGCGCGAGCGATAATACGCTCATGCGCGCAAGCCTGGCTCTGATTTTAGCGGCGGCCGCCGTCTGTCTGAACTGCGGCCGAGGGCCCCGTCGCATCACCGTGGCCCAATCGGGAAGCGCCGACGTGACCGGGAACGACAGCGCGGCGCTTCAGAAAGCCGCCGGCATGTTGCGGCCGGGGGATGTCCTTTCCATCGGTCCGGGCGTCTGGCGGATGGACGACAGCCTCCGGGTGCCGTCCGGCGTGACGGTTCAGGGAGTGCCCGGGCAAACCGTTTTGCGCAAGGCGCCCGGGGTGGAAAGTGCGCTTGCCGAAGACGGCGATTACGGCGAACGTATGCTGGCGGTGGCGGAACCGGAGAAGTTCCGGCCCGGCATGGGTATTTCCGTGGTGGACGACCGGCAGCACAGCGGGTGGGACATCAGCATCTCGTCGGTAACCGCGGTGGAGGGCCGTTTTCTTCGTATCCGCCCCATGACCCTGCGGGATTATAACGCCGAGGCGCAGCACGCGCGGGTGCGTACCGCGATTCCGATTCTGTGCGTCATGGACGCCGCCAACGTGGTGCTGGAAGGAATCACGGTGGACGGCAACCGCGCTGAAAACGTTTACATCGACGGGTGCCGCGGGGGCGCCATCTATCTCTACCGCGTGCGCGACGTGACCGTGCGCAACTGCGTGGCGCGCAACTACAACGGTGACGGCATCTCGTTTCAGATCACCGCGGGCGTGAAGGTGCTGGACAGCGAGTCCTATGGCCATGCCGGCTACGGCATCCATCCCGGGACGGGCAGCGAAGCGCCGCTGGTCCGTAACTGCCGCATGCACCACAACGGTCAGGTCGGATTGTTTATCTGCTGGCGCGTGCGGCACGGCCGCTTCCTCGACAACACCATCGCAGACAACGGCCGCTACGGTGTCTCCATAGGCCACAAGGACACGGACAACGAGTTCATCAACAACGTGATCGCGCGCAATGGGACGACGGGCGTCTACTTCCGCAAGGAAACCATGCTGAACAGCGGGCATCGGAATACGTTTCGCAAGAACCGCATTGTCGACAACGGCGGTTACGGCTTCTACATCGAGCCGCACGCGGCGGACCTGGTAATCGAGGGCAACGAAATTCCCGAGAGCGGCGCGCAGCGGGTGGCGATTCGCCGCATGTAGCGCCCCTTGACACCATCTGGCCAAGGCCCTAATATTTCAGATATTACATTCGAAAAAGGCAAAGCGATGAGGGCCATCAGACGTGCGATCGTTCTGCTCAGCAGTTTTCCGCTGATTCATTCCACTTTGTCCGCCCAGGACGCGCGCGGGCAGATTCTGGGCCGGTTGACGGATCCGACCGGAGCGGTCGTCACCGGGACGCCGGTGCAGGCTATAAACACCGCCACGAATGTCCGGACGGTTACCCGGACCAACGATTCCGGCGATTATATCCTGCCATACCTCAATCCCGGCAGTTACACGGTGATGGTTACCGCGCCGGGATTCCGCGAGTTCCGCCAGACCGGAATCCAGGTTGAAGTGGAAAGCCGGCTGACCTTCAACATCAGACTGGAACTGGCGCAGTCGACCGAATCGATAGAGGTTACGGCGACGACGGCGGTCATTGACCTCTCGCCGAACTCTTCCGGAGCGGTCATCGACAAGGAGATGGTGCTGGAATTGCCGCTCAAGGACGGTAGTCCCGTGAGGCTGGCCATGCTGGCGCCGGGAGTGGTCAATCTGACCAATGCCGGATGGACCCGTCCGTTCGATGTGGGTGAAGGCCAGTCGCCGCCGGTGAATGGTGTGCGCAGCGGCAGCAACGCGTTCACACTGGACGGGGCGCCGAACATGCAGCGCAATACGGTCGCCTACATTCCGCCTCCGGGCGTGGTGGAGGAATTCAAGGTGGCGACCGCTGCCGATGCCAGCACCGGGTTTGCGACGGGAGCGGCCATCAACCTGAGCCTCAAATCCGGCACGAACACGCTCCACGGGCAGGCCTACGACTTTTTCCAGAACCCGAAATTGAACGCGAGCAAGTTCTTCGCGAACGCCGCGCGATTGCCGAAACCGAATATTCGCGTGAACCGCTATGGCGCGAACGGCAGCGGGCCGATTTACATTCCGCGGGTCTACGACGGCCGCAACCGCTCGTTCTGGATGTATGCCTATGAGGGGATCCGCAATTCGGATCCGCGCGGCACGGTGACCCAGGCTGTTCCCACTGCGGCGCAGCGCAACGGCGACTTCTCCCAACTGCTCGCCGTCGGCCCCCAGTATCAGATTTATGATCCCTATTCGACCGCGCCGGCGCCCGGCGGGCGCTTCAGCAGGCTGCCGCTTGCCGGCAACATCGTTCCGGCAAGCCGAATCAACCCCACGGCCCGGAAGATTGCCGGCCTGTGGTCGCTTCCGAACCTGCCCGGCTCTCCCGACGGCACCGGCAACTGGACAACGCCGGGGCCGGAGTCCGACACCTATTACGCCCACATCTTCCGCGTGGACCACAACCCGAGCGAAAAGCACCGCATGTTCCTGCGGGCGAACAAGTCACGGCGAAACCAGATCCACAGCCGGAAGCACCAGGATGCGGTAGGCACCAACCTCCAGATCTACAACGAGAGCGCCGCCTTCGACGACGTGTACATCTTCGGCCCGCGGTTCCTTATGGACAACCGCTACAGCCTCACGCATTTTTCCTGGAACACGTACTCCCTGCAGCGCGGGTTCGACCTTCCCGGGCTCGGTTTTTCCCAGCATTACGTCGATCAAATCCGGAATGCCGATCCGCAGGGCTACCAGTTGCCGAGCATCAACGTGAACGGGTACGGCGCGCTGGCCACGGCGGGCGGGCCGAACATCCGCTACGACACGACGCACGATTTCGCCTCGAACCTGACGTATGTGCAGGGCGCCCATACGCTGCGTTTCGGCGGCGCGTTCCGCCTGCTTCGCGAAAACACGCATACGCGCCGGATGGCCTCCGGCACCTTTACCTTTAATGGCAACTGGACGCGCGGCCCGCTCGATTCCTCGCCGGCCGCGCCCATGGGACAGACCATGGCGGCGTTCCTGTACGGGCTTCCCTCCGGCGGCACTTTCCCGCTCACCGATTCGTACTCGGGGCAGTCGCTCCTCAATGCCCTGTATCTACAGGACGACTGGAAAGTGACCTCGCGCCTGACGATCAATGTGGGGCTGCGGTATGAGTTGGAGAGACCCATCACCGAAAGATTCAACCGCTCCGTGCGTTCTTTCGACATGGAGGCGGCCAGCCCGATCGCCGCTGCGGCCACCGCCAAGTACGCGGCTTCGCCGATTCCCGAGATTCCCGCGAGCGCGTTTCACGTGCGCGGCGGCCTGACCTTCGCGGGCGTCAACGGCCAGCCACGGGGTTTGTGGGACGCCAACCACGGGCATTTTCTGCCCCGCATCGGCATGGCCTATGCTATTGCCCCAAAGACCGTGATCCGCTCCTCGTACGGGGTGTACTTCTCCCCGTACATGGGGACTTCGGGGCAGGAGTCGATTCAGAGCGGTTATTCCCAGAACACCACTTTCTCGGCCTCGCCCGACAACGGGCAAACCTATGTCGCGAACCTGACGGATCCGTTCCCCAATGGCTTCCTGAGGCCGGCCGGTTCCTCCGGCGGTCTTTCGACTCAATTGGGGCAGGCCGCTTCATTCTTCGACCCCAAGTGGAAGGCCCCTTATGTTCAGCGGTGGCAATTCAATATTTCGCGGGAGTTTCCCTCGAGCATAGTGGCCGAAATCGGATACGTCGGCAACCGGGGAACGCATTCGGGAACGGACCGTGAGTTCAACGCGGTCCCGGCGCAATATCTGAGCACCGCGCCGATTCGCGACCAGGACACCATCAACTACCTGAGCGCGGCGGTGCGCAATCCGTTCTATCCGCTGCTGCCGGGAACGTCGCTTTCCGGGACCACGACCACGCGCTCGCAACTGCTGCGGCCCTTCCCGCAATTCACGTCGGTCTCCGCGACCACGAGCAACGGCTTCTCGTGGTACCACTCCATGCAGGCGCGCATCCAGAAGCGCTTCTCCAGCAGTTTCACGGCGAGCATGGTTTTCACGTGGTCGAAGATGATGGAGGCGAGGGGCTACCTGAACGATTCGGATCTCACTCCCGAGCACGTCATTTCCGATCAGGACCGCCCGCGCCGGCTGGTGCTGACGGGACTCTGGCGGCTGCCTTTCGGCCGCGGGCGGCGGTGGGCGAACTCGGCCCCGGCTGTCGTGGACCGGATTATCGGCGGGTGGCAGATCCAGGGCATGTCCGAGTTCCAATCGGGCCCGGCCCTGGGCTTCGGCAATTCGATCCTGGTGGCGAACCTTTCCGACGTGGCGCTGCCTTCGGGCGAGCGATCGATCAAGAAATGGTTCAACACCTCGGCGTTCGTGACCAAATCCAACCTTCAGCTCGGCCAGAACATCCGCAGGATGAGTTCACGCTTCTCGGGCATCCGCGCGGACGGGTTGAACCAGTGGGACCTCTCGGCTTCGAAGCTGGTACCGATCCGCGAGAAGGTCAATCTCCAATTCCGGGCGGAGTTCGTGAATGCCTTTAACCACCCGAAGTTCAGCGCTCCCAACACTAACCCGTCCAACCAGAACTTCGGTGTGATCACCGCGGAGAGCCAGTGGCCGCGCACCATTCAGATCGCGCTAAAGTTGCTATTCTAGGCTGCTGAAGGCAGAGTCATCCACGGATCGGGAAGCAAACGAACCATCCGTGTTCATCCGCGTACATCCGTGGCCTAAGTGGGTTTCACCGAAACATGCACAAACATGTAGCGCTGCTGATCTTAGCAGCCGGCATATTGCGCGCGGAGATACGCTTCAACCCTGCGCGGCATGAGTGGCGGCTTATATGCGGCCGTGTAGAGTACCGCATCGGAGAAAAGGATGGCGCCGTATCATTCCAGTATCTCGGTCCGGCGGGAGCGCCGTCCTGGCCCGCTGCAAAGCCGCGCTTGCGCTCCTATCTGCGATTCGAGACCGGCGGGCAGGTGGAAGGCCAGTTTCTGCGGCCGGAAGACATGGAGTTGGTGTCCCACCAGATCCGGGGCGGGGAACTTCTGCTGAAATTCAAACACCGCCGCCTGCCGCTGGCCATCGAATCGCGATACAGGACGTGGGGCGACACCGGCGTGTTCACGCGGCAGGTCACCATCACCAACAGCGGAGGCCAACCGCTCCGGATGGAATCCGTGCCTTCTCTTGCCTGGCTGCTTCCTCCCGGCGACTACGAACTGGATTATCTTCACGGCGGGCACGGTGAGGAGCGGCAACTGGCCACGGAAAAACTCAGGTTCGGGCGCAGGTCTTTCGTCAACAAGACCGGGCGTTCCACCAACGGCTTTTCACCGTGGTTCTGCTTGCGCAATGAGCGGACCGGGACCAGGTATGCCGCCCAGCTTGCCTACTCGGGCAATTGGCGCATGTTTTTCGAGCATTTCACCGAGCGGCGCAGGGTGCCGGCGTCGGAACAGGACCTCCGGGTGGAGTTGGGCATGCGATTCGATTTCGGCGGACCGGCGCCGCTGAAGCCGGGCGCATCTTTTCAACTCCCGGCGGTGGCGTTCACGGCTGGCGACGGCGACCTCGACGACATCGCCAATCAGTTGCACCGGTACCAGCGCCGTTACGTGATACCGGAAACCCCCGGCAGCGAACCGATGCTCACCAATCTGAACAGCTTCTACCCGCTGCTTCGCGATCCGAGTGTTGCGGAGTTGAAGAAGTATGCCGATATAGCCGCCGAGTTGGGGCTGGAATCGTTCGGGATGGATGCCGGGTGGTTCATGAAGAAGAGAGACGGCAAGCAGGTGGTTCCCTTGTACGGCGATTGGGAAACCGATCCGGTCGGTTATCCCAACGGCCTGAGGGAACTGGCCGACTACGTCCATGCCAAAGGCATGCGGTTCACGGTATGGCTGGAGCCCGAAAGTGTGAGCCTGCTTTCCCGGGTTGCGCGCGAACATCCCGATTGGATCCTGCGCTATAACGGCGTGCCGATGCAAGGCACCCTGAACCGCGTATACCTCGACTTCCGCAGGCCCGAAGTCCGCCGGTGGATCCGCGCGGTGGTCGATCGGCTGGTTCGGGAGGAGAAAATCGACTGGCTGAAGATCGACTACAACGCCGATGTCGGTGAGGATTTCGATCCCTCCGGCAGGGAACGCACCGGTACGGTCCTTTATGATCACCTGCGCAATCTTTACGCCTGGCTGGATGCCATCCGGGCCGAGTACCCCAAGCTGATCATCGAAAACTGTTCCAGCGGCGGACTCCGCATGGACCTTGCCATGATCGCGCGCACACACTTCGGCTGGATGTCCGACGTCGTGAACGCGCGTCCTTCTCTGCAACTGGCCTATGGCTGTACGCTGGAATTCGCGCCTGAAGTGTGTTTCCACTGGATGGGAGGCGACGGTCCGAGAGGCAATGTCGATCTGAGCGGCGAGCCGGGCTGGTGGGACTTTTTGTTCCGCACCCACATGGCCGGCCGGTTCGGGATTTCCAGCCGGGTCACGGATTGGAACGCCCCTCTCAAGGCGCGCGCCGCGCAGAATGTCGCACTCTACAAACGGATTCGGAGAGCGATTGCGGGTGCGGACGTGTACCACCTCACGGCTCAGCCGCAGCCGGGTGAGAATCCGACGGGCTGGATGGCCCTGCAGTACTGCTCGGCGGATTCGCGCCGCAGCCTCGTGCTGGCTTACCGCCTTGGCAGGAGCCCGGCGCAGCGCAGTTTTCGCCTGCGCGGCCTGAAACCGGAGTGGACCTACCAGGTGAGTGAGGACGGGCGCCTCAACGGCGCCGCCACAGGGCGGCAGTTGGCCGGGCAGGGGCTGGCGGTCAGCCTGCCCGCCGAGTGGCGCTCAGCGGTTTTCGAGATTCACGCCAGCCGTTAAGCCGCTGCCCGCAAGGCCGGTCCTCAGGCGAGCGTGACATTTCCTTTCATGATGTTTCCCGCGCCGCGAGATTCCTGGCGGCCTGCCCTTCGATCGCCTCGCGCTCGCGGCTCAAGTCTTGCGCGACTTTCTCGAAGCTGCGCGCCTCAGCCGGCGTGAACCGGCTGACGAGAAGGTGGGCGACCACTCCGGCGACGGTAGCGGGGATTGTCGGGTTCTCCCAAATCGCCGCATGCGGCGCGAGGAACGGCCCGGCCAGCGAGATCGCGGGCGTGGTGACCAGGGCAGCTACGGCGCCCTGCCATGTGGCGCGCGGCCAGAAGCGGCCAAGAACAATGATGACCGCCAGGCCGCTCATTGTGACGGGCAGGAATTTCACCACGAATCCGACGATGTTGCCGGTGTAGAGCGCCAGAGCCGTGGAGAGGAGAAACGAGCACACCAGCGCGCGGCGAACCGCGGCCAGCGGGCGCGCGGGGTAGCGGCCCATGGCCAGCGGGTAGATGTGCCGCACGAAGAATGTCCCCGCCGCGGCGGCGTTGCCGTTGGCCGAGGAAAAGATGGCCGACGTGATCGACACCACCACGAGGGCGGCCAGCCAGGGAGGGAGAACACTGGTAACCAGCCATGGCAGGGCCTGATCGGGTGACGGCAGATTCGGATTGAGCCGATAGGCGTACATGCCGACGATTCCGGTGATTACCGAGAACGCGATCACGATGGCTCCGGCGGTCACCATGCTCCACTTCGCGGCGGTCTCCGCGCGCGCGCTGTACATCGTCAGACGGCGGCCCGGATCGGCGATCACCCCGAGGATGAGCACCACGATCAGGCTGACGACTTTCCACCCTCCATAGGAAGCGATGCCCAGGAAGGAGAAATACGGGGGAGGAACCGAGTGCCGCAGGCCAGCCAGTCCTCCGGTGTGATCCAGCGCGGAGTAGGCGAGAAGGCCGAAGCCGCACAGCAGGATGGCCGCCTGCATGAAATCCGTATATACGACGGTCTTCAAACCGCCCGGTATCGAGATAATGCCTGTGATCAGTCCCGCGAGCACCACGCAAAGCTGCGGATTCAGTCCCGTGATCACGCTGAGGACCGCGCCGCCTCCCATGATCTGCACCGTGAGCCAGCACAGTTGTGAGAGGAACAGGCTCACATTACAGAACGCGACTACCGCGGAATTCCCGGAGTAATAGCACGCGATCTCTTCACTGAGAGTCATGAACCGGTACCGGCGCATACGGGCAAAAAACACGCCGGCGAGCAGGGTGCCGAGGCCCAGCCCGATGGGGTACGCGCAACCGGCCCATCCGTGGCGGTAGGCCAATCCCGAGGCTCCGATCACCACCCCCGTACCCACGCAAGTGCCCACGATCGTTCCGGTGAGCACCCAATAGGGGAGGCCGCGTCCGGCCAACAGGTAGTCGTCGGCCTTCCTGACCCGCATCATCCAGTACAACGAAATCGCGAGCATCAGGCACGCGTAGCCGGCGAGCCCGACCGCGATGGCAGTATGAATGTCCATATGGGCCCCGTAACTCAGATGAACCGGATGTCGAGAACCCGCGCCATCCTCCGCAGCATGGCGGCATGATGTCCAGCCACGAGGACGACATGGTGGGGCATGCCCTCATGGCAGAGTTCCTCGAACCATTCACGGGGGTCCTGGTCGTGCAGCCGCGCCAGTGCATTGGTGCCCATGAGGCGCCTTGCGGGCGGGATGGTGCGGCCCTCGCGGGCCGTGAGGAGATAACTCCCTTCACAGCGCCAGAAACGCAGAATGGTCACCGGCATGTCTTCGCGCAGCGCGGCTTCGACTACGGCCGGCTTGCGGATATTGAAGTGCCGCGCAATGCGGGGTGCGCCCGGCTCCCCCGGGGACTGGCAAAGAGCCATGGGGGCGGCGCCGCCGTGCCAGAACGTGATCGTCTCGCGGTCGTGTTCGAGCCAGTCGGAGAGATAGCAGCGGCCCAGCCCGAGGCTCTCGGCAATCCACGCGGTCAGCGCTCCATCCGCATCTCCTTCGCAGCTCACCGCCCGGCCTTCGTCGGTCAAACGGGGGTGGTGATGGTACGGCCACTGTCCGAAGGTGTTGGGCATCTCCGGCCAGCAGCGCACCGAGAGCGCATCCAGATTCTCGTTTTCGAGAAACGCCCGCATCGCCAGATACAGGCGCGAGGCCATCGGCAGGTCGTCGTCCGTGGTGTCCTTGTGCGGCAGTCCGAGCGCGTGGACCCGGTCCACGTCGTCGGCTACCGCGTCCTGAGTGAATCCTTCGACCGCGCCGGCAAACTCGATCAGGCTGAAGGTCTGAAGCTGCACCCCCAGCCCGCGGTGCACGGAAAACGGGTCGGCGTTCATGGCAAAATAGCCCGGCGCCTGGCCGCCGATGATCCCGAGGCGAACGGAACGGAGCCGGCGCACCGTGGCCGCTATGCGCACCGCTTCTCTGAATTGCCGAGCGGTTTCGGGGGCGCCGGGATCGCCGTAAACCAGGGTAAATGCATGGCCCATGTGCCGCAGGGTCGAGGCCCACGCATGCGCGCCCACCAGCGAGCAGGAGCTGATCATATCGCCTTCGGGTTTCTCCGGCGTGGCCCATAGCACCAGCGGGTCGGGCCAGAGTTGCGCGACGGTGGCGGCCAGCCGCCCGTCTCCCATGGTCGTCTGCAACAGGACCATGGCATCCACACGGAGTTGTTCACAGGCGGCCAATGCGCGCCGCATCGAGGGCTCATCAACGGCTCTTTCCGGGGGTTCCACTACACAGAATCCCGACCGGCGCAGGCAATCGCGCGTCCGCTCCTCCATCTGACGGCCCCACTCCATGTCGAAGCCGGGGCGACGCCGTCCCAGGAAGATCGCGCCAAGCCGGATCGCATCCGCGCCGGCGGGCAGGTTTTCCGATACTACATCGCTGATCATATTCATATACCAGGGTGAATGTGCTCTATCTCAAGGGCATGATATACCAGACATCTTGTTTCAGGGCAAGATGCCCAGGGTGTTCCGCACCTGCGCAGTCCACGCCTCCGCCGATGTGTGGGCTGCGCGGGCGATAAAGGAATTACGCAGGGCGCGCAGATCGGGCAGCCTGCGGCGCCCGATGGCATAGCGGCGAAAGCGCGGTTGCCGCTCCAGGACCTCATCGGAGAGGTACACCGGCTCCCGGCGGAAATTCACCAGCGCCAGCCCGCGGGTGATCTGCGCTACCGACTCCTCCACGGGCGGCGTGACGCGGAAGAAGTAGGTGGCGCGCCCCGAACCGGTGCCGGCCTCCCACGCCACCACATTTCCGGGAAGCGGGAAGAAGAACCAGAAGAACAGGGGATCCTGGCCGGGCCGCTCTTCTTGTGCCTGTTCCGGTTCCACGGGCTCTCCGGGTTGCTCTTCCGGCGCGGCTTCCTCTCCGGCTTGCTCTGCGTCGCCTTCCTCGCGGCGGATGAACTTGAACCCCGCCAGCAGCGAGCCGGCGAGCGCGCGGGCACGGAGTGCTTCGAAGTAGGGTTTCAGGTGGGCGCCCACCGCACGGGCCACCAGCGCCTCGGGCAGGCGGGCATCGATGCCCGCCAGCGTGGAGAGCGGCACGCTGCGCCCTTCGGGCATCGCTGTGGTCAATTGCGCCAGGCGGTCGGGATCGAGAAACGGAAACACGCGGTGCAACGCCTCGGCCGACTGCGTGCGCAGGTGATCCAGCGCGCCTTGCAGCTTGCCGCCGAAATCGTCGGTCAGTTTGCCCAGTTTGCCGATGGAGAGGTGCTGCGCGCCGCTGTCCAGCCAGAACGTGTAAGAGGGTGGGGAAAAGGAGAACGTGTCCACTTCGGCCAGCCGCCATTGAAACGGAACGCCCGCCGAGGGCAGCACGGCAAGGTTGCTCCGGTACAGCCGGAGTTCGACGGGGCCCGGCGGATGGGGCGCCATGCCTATATGCGCGCTCCATCGGCCCACCTCTTCCAGGTCTTCGAGCAGCATGCATCGCACGGTGCGGTCGCGCCATGCCCGCGTCAGTTCCTCCCGCATGCGGCTGAAGGCCGAGCCGAACTGCTGCAATCGCACTACCCTGCCGGTGTACAGCTCAAGTTGCAGGTCCCATTCACCGCCCTGAAGCGAGTCCACGTCACCCAGATCGAAGGCCAGGGGAGCGCCCCCGGCCGGCGCCAGGATACAGGTCTCCTCATCGAATCGAAACTGGCAGGCGCCGGCCTGCTCTCCGTATTGGAATTTTCCCTGGTAGGAGGGCATCAACCGAGAGCATAGCAACCGGCGCGCGCTATGCGCTCCAGCTATGGGCTCCCGCCCATGCCTCCGCGCCGTAGGCCGCCGGCACGGCGCACGGCTCCGGCCGTTCAACCAGGTGCAACTGGTCCCAGGCCTGACGCAGGGTGGCGAGCAGCCCCACGACTTCCACCAGGGGCCCGTCCTGCTGGAGCACGTTGGCTTCCAGCAGTTGCCGGGTCATGTAGTCGTACATCACCGCCAGCCGCTCGGCCACTTCGCCGCCCCGGCTGCGATCCAGCACTCCGGCCAGTTCCGCCAGCATGGCCACGGCGCGGGTGATCTCCTGGGAGCGCGCCCGGATGTCCCCGGCGGCCAGATGGCCGCGGGCCTTCCGCACCGCCTCTTCGGCCGCGCCGTACAGAATCCGGACCAGCTCCAACGGGCTGGCCGACATCACCTGGGCCTCCAGGTAGGCATCGCTTGCCTGCTGCACCATGGGTTTGCCTAGTTCTCCTCGTTCAGTTCGCGCATTTCTTCGGCCAGATGCAGCACATATTCCGGCGGCACCTGGCGAATGACTTCGTTGGTGGTACGGCTGACGATCCGCAAGACAGGCCGGCGAGTCTCGCGGTCCAGCAGGAAAACCAGTTCGTTGTCCTGCCCAAGAAGCTCCGCGGCGTTCACCGTCCGCACCGCCTGGATTAACTCCCGGTTCTGCGCCAGGCGGCTGGCGGCCACTGTTTCGGCCATGGCCGGAGCCGCCATGCCGGTATTCTGCACCTTACTGATATCCATAGCCGCTCCTTCAATACCGAACTTATCGGATGGGCGGCCCTACACTTTGCCGGAAATCGCGCCGATAAATTCCCCGGAGACCGATCATGCGCCTCACGGCTGCCGCCCTGCTCTGCTTTTCCGCCGCCATGGCCCAAACCACGGACGGCATTACCGCCACTCCGTCCACGCTTTCGTTTACTTATCAGGTTGGGGCCGCCATGCCCGCCGAGCAGAAGGTGCAGGTGAAGCGTACCGGCGCCGGCGCGGCGCTGGATTTCACCGTCACCGTGGCCCCGGCGTCGCCCTGGCTGATCGTAACCCCAATGGCGGGCAGGACCGGCACCTCCATCGGGCTGCGGGTCAACCCCACCTCGCTGCTTGCGGGCACCTACCAGGCGGACGTGCAGATCGCCGCGGCGGGTGTCATCAACCCGGCTGTGGTTGCGGTGACGCTGGCGGTCAAGAATCCGCCGCCCACCGCGGGCGTGCAGCCCGCCGCCATTCCCATCGCGTTTCAGACCGACCAGGCGGCCCCCTCGGCCCAGACCATCACGGTAACCAGCAGCGGCGAGCCGGTTTCGTTCACCGCCGCGGTTACCGGAGCCTGGCTGAGCGTGAGCCCGGCGTTGGGGATCGCGGTGGCCGGCCGTCCCGTCACTCTCACGGTATCGCTCGACACCGCCGGCCTGGTGCCGGCGATCTACAACGGGAAGGTGACGCTGGCATTTTCCAATGCCGCCAACAAATCGCTGGTCGTGCCCGTCACCCTCACGGTCACCCCGGGGGTGGCGGTGGTCAGTTCCCTGTGGCCCAATTCGGCCCCGGTAGGCTCCACCGACACCACCGTCACCCTGCGGGGCAGTCATTTCTTCCAGGCGTCGGTGGTTCAGGCGGGAAACACCACCCTCACCTCCACCTGGGTGAGCACGGGCGTGCTGCTGGCCGTGATCCCGCAGGCGCTGCTGGCCAACCAGGGCACGCTGGCCATTACGGTGACCAATGCGCCGCAGGCGGCATCCGCCGCTGCCGATTTCACCGTGACCGCCCCGGGGCCGCGCATCCAGTCGGTGGCCAATGCGGCCAGTTTCGCGACCTCCGCCACTCCCGTCATCGCTCCGGGCGAAGTGATTTCCATTTTCGGTTCGGGTCTGGGTCCCGGCACTCTGCTGCCTGCCGATGCCAGCGGGGGATCGTATCCCACGTCGCTGGGCAACCCCGCCACGCTGGTGGAATTCGAACTGAGCCCGAATACCTGGACTGCGGCGCCGCTGATTTTCGCCCAGGCCAACCAGGTGGATGCGGTCGCCCCCATGGCCCTGGCGCCCGCCACCGGTCTGAAGCTGCGGGTGACCTATAACGGGATTGTTTCCAGTTCGTTTACCTTCGATGCGGTGGATGCCGAACCAGGCGTTTTCACCGTGGACGCTTCGGGCCGGGGCCAGGGAGCCATTCTGAACTACAACGCCAACACCGGTGCTTACACGCTGAACTCCGCCGCCAATGCCGCCACCAGAGGCTCGATTGTGGCCATTTACCTCACCGGTGGGGGCGTGTACGCTTCCGCGGTGGCGGATGGCGCGGTAATTCCCCTCTCCGGTGCGGCCCCGGCACTGAAGGCCGCGCCCTCGGTAACCATCGGTGGGGACGGCGCCTCGGTGCAGTCCGCCACGGCCGTCCCCGGGGCGGTTGCCGGGCTGGTGCAGCTTAACGTCACCGTTCCAGGCGCTGTCAACCCGGGCAAGAACCTGCCGGTGGTGGTGAGCATCGCCGGCCGGGCGAGTCCCGCCACCGCCACTATCGCCGTCAAGTAGGGGCTGCAACTTATCCTCGCGCAACGGGTTATAGTGTGATAATCCATGCGTGTGAAGAGGCTCTCATTAGCTTTTGTTTTATTGGCGTGGCCGGCCTTCTGTAACACCTTCGGCACGGTGGTTGCCCGTCCGGAAGGCTTTGCCGATATCGTGCTGGACGAGGGGCGGCGCCGGTTGTACCTGGTGAACTCCACAGCCGGCACGGTGGACGTATACAACGCGGCCACAAACCCGCCCAGCCGGGGTACCTCCATCCGCGTCGGCGCCCAGCCGCTGTCGGCGGCCATGTCGCGCGACGGCAAGATCCTGTATGTCACCTGCTATAACGACGCGCTGCTGGACGTGATCGACCTTGACCGGCAGACGGTCGTGCAGCGCGTAGCTCTTACGGCCAAGCCCGAAGGCGTCGCGGTGGGCGCCGACGGCCGGGTTCTCATCGGCACCATCGGCACCGGCCAGGGGCAGGCATCGCTGATCATCTTCGATCCCAAGGAAGACGCCGCCCACAGCCAGTCCACCGTCATCATTACGCCTCCCAGCACTCCCGCGCCGCTGACCCCTCCCCCAAGCAACAATCAGTACCTCACCGCCATGGGACGACTGCTGGCGAGCCGCGACGGCAGTCTCATCGTGGGGGTGAACAATGCCGGCAATAACCGCTCCCGTACGGTCTTCGTTTACGACGTCGCCAGCGGCACGGTGTTGCGCAGCCGTACCGTTGCCAACGCCTCCACCATTCTCTCGATTTCGCCCGACGGCTCCGAGTTCATGGCAGGCCCGACCATGTTCGACACCGCCACCCTCTCCGTGCTGGCGCAGCAGAATACGGCCAACGCGCCGTTCGTGTTTCCCACTGGCAATGCCAGCAACTTCAACCTCCAGCAGGTGCAGGGCGGCAGCGTCTGGCTTCCCGATGGCAGCAGGATTCTCTCCGCTTTCAACGTCACTCCGGTGCAGAACCCGCCGGCCCGCGCCAACGTCAGCCAACTGCTGCTCAGCGATCCGGAAAACCTCCTGATTCAGTTCGGATTGCAGATGACGGAGAACCTGAGCGGGAAAATGGTCATTACGTCCGACGCCACCAGGATCTATGCCCTGTCCCAATCCGGGTTCATGGTTCTGCCGGTAAGCGACATCTTCAAAAGCCCCATTGCCATCCCGGAGACGAATGTCATTCTGCTGGTGAACGACCAGTGCGGGGTGAACGCCGAGCAGAAGAGCGCCTCGGTGAATGTGGCCGATGTGGGTGGGGGCTCCCGCATGACCGTCACCGCCAGCCTGCTGCAACTGCCCACCACCGGTCCCATCGGACTGGGTGGAGTGGGCGGACCCGGCGGCGGCGGAACCGGGGGCACCATTCAGATCCTGCTGCCTCCGGTGGTAAGCGGGCCAAGCGGTCCGGTCAACGTCCCTAATTTCGGGCGCGGCGGCGTGGGCAATGCCCAGGCCGCGGTCATTCAGACATCGCCGCAAGTCCGCACGCAGCAGCAGCGTCTGGGCGCAACGTTAACGTA
>JAMCRM010000340.1 GCA_023380575.1 Acidobacteriota bacterium
CACCGCAACCATGCTGCATTGATTGAGTGACACGCTTGGCCAGAGGAAGATCTCCCCACAGCGTAAACCGCTCGAACCTCCCGCCGCAGAGCGCTTATTTTTGCAAGTCCCTCTTCAGCCCCGCCCGGCTGAAGACATCCAGAACTGACTCGTAAGGATTGAACAAGTGAAACTCTTTCTTGCCTTTGCCCTCCTGGCCGGCTCCGCTTTCGCCGCGCAGCCCGGCCCCCCACTGGATTTGAAGTGTGAGTACCTCGCCAACCCGCTTGGAATCGACGTCGCGAAGCCCAGGCTCTCCTGGCACGTCAATGACGACCGGCGCGGTGCGGTGCAATCGGCCTACCAGATTGTGGTGAACGGCGTGTGGGACACCGGCAAAGTCGTCTCGAACCAGTCCATACAGGTCGAATACGGCGGGCCCGCGCTCGCCTCCGCGAAGCGGTACACCTGGAAGGTCCGCACGTGGGATGGCGGCGGGAAGGCGTCGTCCTGGTCCGCGGACGCCTTCTGGGAGATGGGGCTGCTCGCGCCCTCCGATTGGAAGGCGCGCTGGATCTCCACGCCTCCGCCGCCCCAGCCCGAACCACTGCCCCCGGCGCGCTGGATTTGGTACCCCAAGAGCGGGAAGCACGGCCGCGTGCTGCTCGAAAAGGAACTTGAAATCCCCGCCGGCGCCCGCATTGCTTCCGCGGAAGTGCAGTTTTCTATTAACGTGACCGGCGAACTGGATGTGAACGGCGAGCGCGCCGGTTTCAGCGACGGCCACCTCTGGCGCTCCGTCGATCTCAAGCCGTTCCTGCGACCGGGCCGGAACCGGTTTGCCATTCAGGCCGGCAGCGCCGGCCGCGGAGTCACGCTGCCCGGCGGCGCGGCCCTGAGCGCGGTGGTGCGCCTGGAAGACGGGCGCGTGCTGAGCCTCATCACGGACGAAACCTGGAGCGCATCCGTGCCCGATATGCGCAAGGGGGAATCGCTGGTCATGTTGGGAGTAGAGTCCACGCGCACGCGCGCCGAGGCCGTACCGCAACTCGAAGACCTGCCCTGGGCCAAGCCGGCGAAGATCCAGAACGCCAACCTGCAGCCGGCCCCCATGTTCCGGCGCGATTTTCGCTTGAAGCGTACTGTAAGAGAGGCGCGCGCCTATATCTGCGGCCTGGGTTACTACGAGTTTTACCTCAACGGGGAGCGCATCGGCGATCACGTGCTCGATCCCGGCCAGACGGACTATAATCACCGCTCGCTCTACGTCACCTACGACGTGACCGCCGCGCTCCGGCGCGGGGAGAATGCCGCAGGCGTCATCCTCGGCGACGGTTTCTACAACCAGAAGCTGATCTGGGCGGATTTCTCCTACGGCATTCCGAGCGTGCTCGCTCAAATCCAGGTTCGCTATGACAACGGCGAAACCGAAACCATCGTCACCGACAACACCTGGAAATACACGCTGGACGGTCCTATCCGGGCCAACAACGTGTACTGGGGCGAAACCTACGATGCGCGCCGCGAGATGGCGGGCTGGAACCGCGCGGGGTTCAGCGATGCAGGCTGGAAAGCGGCCGTCGAGATCGCGGTCCCCACGCCGCGCCTGGAAAGCCAACTGATGCCGCCCATCAAGCGCATGCAGTTCCTCAAGCCGGTGGCCATTACGGAGCCCAAGCCCGGCGTGTATGTCTTCGACATGGGCCAGAACTTCGCGGGATGGGCGCGCCTGAAGGCCGCCCTGCCCGCCGGGACCGAGATCCGCATGCGTTTTGTGGAGCTGCTCTGGCCGGACGGCATGATCAATCCCACCACCGCCGGCATCGGGGCAACGCACGTGATCCAGACCGATCGCTATATCGCCCGGGGCGGGGGAGTAGAAACCTGGGAACCCCGCTTCACCTATCACGGTTTCCGTTACGTGGAGGTGACGGGCCTGCCTTCCAAGCCGGGGCTGGACCTGCTGGAGGGCGTGGTGGTCCATACGGCCGTGGAGCGCGCCGGCTCCTTCGAGTGCTCCGACGCCATGCTTAACCGCCTGCAACAGGCTACCCTCTGGACCCAGCGCTCCAACATGCACAGCATCCCCACCGATTGCCCCGCACGCGAGCGCTGCGGCTGGACCGGCGACGCCCAGGTGGACAGCGAAATGGCTATCTACAATTTCGATTACGCGCTGTTCCTGTCCAAATACCTGGTGGACGTGGAAACATCCCTCAACCAGGGCCTTCCCACCCTGATCGCGCCCGGGAAGCGCATCACCAACTATATCGCCTGCCCCGAGTGGGCCTCCGCCTGGGTGCAACTCCCCTGGTACATGTACACGTACTACGCCGACCGCCGTCCCATGGAGCGCGCCTACCCGCACTGGACCCGGTACATTTCTTCGCTGAAGGAGGATATCGGTGGAGATGGCCTGCTGAAGGATGCCACCGTCGAGACCGCCATCCGGCCGTACGGGTACGCCATTGGCGACCATCCCTCGCCGTTCCACGCCACGCCGCGCGACTTCACCGGTAATGCCTACACCTATCTGGACGCCCTTCTAGCCGGCCGAGGCGCGCGCTTGCTGGGCCGCGAAGGGGAGGCCGCTCCTTTCGAGCAGTTCGCCCGGGAGTTCCGCCAGGCCTTTATCCGCAAGTACTACAAGGATGGGAGCTTCGGTTCCCAGACCGGAGACAGCCTGGCGCTGGAGTTCGGCCTGGTTCCCGACGGCAAGACCCGAGCGGTGGCCTCCAGTCTCGCCAACGATGTCATGCAAACCCACGGCGGGCACTTCACCACCGGCATTCTGGGGCACCGCTATCTCTACGAGAGCCTGAGCGACAACGGTCACGACAACGCAGCCTACACCGTGCTGACCAAGACCGATTTCCCGAGTTGGGGCCTGCTCTTCAACCTGGGCGCCACCACCTTCTGGGAAGTCCCCGCGCGCGGCGTGGACGCCAACCTGCCGTCCCTGAACCACCCCATGTATGCGGGATTTGCCGCGTGGTTCTATGCCGGCGTGGCCGGCATCCAACCGGACCCGCTGAAGCCCGGCTTCCAGCACATCGTGATGCGCCCCGCGCTCTACCGCGAGTTGCGATACGCCAAGGCCAGCCATCGCTCGCTCTACGGCGAAATCGAGAGCGAGTGGCGCGTGGCGGACCATCGCTTCGAGTGGCGCATCGTGGTGCCGCCCAACGCGACCGCCACCATCTATGTCCCCACCCGCGACGCTGCGGCTATCGAAGAAAGCGCCGGCCCCGCCCTGAAAGCAGCCGCAGTCCGGTTTGCGGGGATGAAAGACGGCCGGGCGGTGTACGAAATCGGGGCCGGTTCTTATCGGTTCTCGTCTCCTCTCTAAGTTTTTCCATGAAAGCAAAAACCGCACTTATCGCCGCCCTGCTGGCTGCCACGCACGCAGCGGCCCAAAAAATACCCGACGCCAGTTGCGTCCTGGAAGACTACAACATCAAGTCCGTCCTCGCCTGGCAGGCTACCCAGGTAGTCGGAAACGTGCAGGTGGTGGTGCTCCGCGACCCCGCCGGAGAGCAGGAGGCGCGCTTCGATCTCCTGCATGGCGCATCGCTCGTATCGCTGAAATACCGCGGTAAAGAACTGCTGTACGGCCAGAGCGCCGGCGCCAGTGTCGGCATGTTCGCCGCCAATCGCGCCCCCGCCATGGCCGGGGAGCGCAAGCCGCGGCCGTACTGGACAGCCTACGCTCCAGATCAGGGGGGAGCCAGCATGGGAGTGCCCGCCACCACGGCCGGTGTCGCATGCAACGGCCAGCAATCCATGCGCGCCTTCGCCATGATGATTGATCGCGGCGTGGATAACTCTTTACAGAAAGATCCGCTCATCGGGGTGTGGCAGGGAAAAAGCAGCGACAATTTCCCCCCGGGCTACTCGACCCACTACACGATCGAGACCAACGCGAGCTGGGTGGAAAATCCCGGCGGCAGCCCGCGCTACTACCTGAAGCTGGATCAATCCGTGGTGCATGTCCGGCCGGTATCGGACGGCGCGCTGGAGTGGTATCTTACCGGCGCGGCGCCGTGGGATTTCCAGCACGCGG
>JAMCRM010000341.1:0-836 GCA_023380575.1 Acidobacteriota bacterium
CAGCTCGCACTCGCCCATGGTGATATCGGCTTTCCCGGCGCACTGCAGGCCATCGATATGCGGATGGGGATAGGTTCCATAACCCGTCTCGCAGTGCATCCCCACACCCCTTTCGTGCGCGAGGTCGGCGAAGCGCGCGAAAAAGCGTTCCGCAAACAAATCGCCGATGGTGCGCCGGATATCCCATAGAAACCGGTCGGTGGTCTCCCGGCTGTCGACGATGCGCCGCGCCAGCGCGGGCAGATAGGGCAGAAGATCGTACCCCCGGCGCTTCTGAAACTCTGAGCGGAACTCGATCGACCAGGTGGGCTGCTGGCCGCGGACATCCGCGCCCAGTTCGTAGCTGTCCACGTGGAGGTACTTCAGGGTGGTTCCGGCGGCGCTTCCCGCCGCGCGCAAAATCGGGTCGGCAACCGTTTGGAACTGCCGCTCGATGCCGCGGGAATCCAGCACATCGCACTCGTAGCCGTTTTCGCTCACCGTGGATGCCCTGGTTTTCTGGCCCAGCAGGGTGTAGCCGAAACGCAGAATGGTCCAGCGGCCTTCCGGCACCTGCCAATTCAGCACTCCGTTGGCATCCATGTGCGAAGAGAGGTCGAGCACTTCGGCCTTGCGGAGGTCCCAAGCGCCGTCTTCCGGATACTCTTCGTTGAGCACGACAGGGCCCTGTTTCGGGTAATCCCAGAAGCTCCGGTTCCCGGATTTGAACCACCACCACCGGATGCCCGGCCGCCGCGGCGCTTCGTCTCCCTCGCGCAACAGCCAGGCTTCCGTCAACTGCACGTCCGGCTGGTGCGCCGACTTGATGAGCAGCCGGAAGCAACTGGCCGCCGTTT
>JAMCRM010000341.1:846-2780 GCA_023380575.1 Acidobacteriota bacterium
GGCTCCAACTCGAACTGTGCCACGCTGCGAAACGTCTTGCCATCGCCGGAAGCCTGAAGCTCACAATCGCGCGGCCCCGCGCCGGGCACGGATGCGAGCTGGATGGCGCGCGCCGCCAGCGGTTCGTGGTAACGCAACTCGATCCACTGCGGCCCGGCGGACTTTGCCGCGAACTTGGGGTCCGCCCGCCAAAACGTGTTGGGATCGCCGTCCACGACGTCCAGGGGCGGCCAGTTCAGTTCGTTGCAATAGCCCTCGACGGACGAACTTGCCTCAACCGCCGCGGGCTGCACGGGCCGCCGCGATTTCTCGCGGAAGGCAACCACCCCCACCTCGTGATAGTAGCCGTCCAGCACCGGCGGCGCCGGCAAATGGATGGGCGTGTTTACGGGCCCGTCCGCCTGCCGCTCAGAGCATACCAGCCGCTTGGCCGCGTGCTCGGGCTGGATCCCCGGGCCGCCGCAGTCCCAGCCGTCGCACAGGTTGATGCTCACCTCCAAGCCCAGCCTTGAAGCTTCCTGGAGGGCAAAACGGAAAAGATCGTTCCATTCGGGGCTGAGGAAGCGCGGGCCGATGGGTACATGGCCGTCTGCCCCGTCGGCATGGAAGAGCAGCACGCCGTTGATCCCCTGGCGCTTCATCTCTTCGAGGTCCCGTGTGATGCCCTCACGGCTGACATCGCCATTGAGCCACCACCAGAAAACCCACGGCCTCGACGCATCCGAAGGGTTCCGAAAACCCTGCTCCAGCGCGGCTGGAGCCGCACCCGGGGATGGCGCCCCGCACAGGACGGCTCCCGCCGCGGCGGCACCGCGGAAAAGCGTCCGCCGCGTTAAGGTTTTTCCGGATGGTCTTCCTTCGCCCATGATTCTTTCCCCTCCCCTTTCGAGTAATTGTGCGTACAGTTGCAGTATAATGCGTCCTGATAGAGGCCCGGGTGCGTACAGTTGCAGTATAATGCGTCCTGATCGAGGCCCGGGAAGGATCTCGGTCCATAGGAGCAAATGCCATGAAGCTACTGGCCGGCGCGGTTGTCATATCTCTCCTGCTCGCGAGTTTCGCGCTCGCGGCCTCTATTGACGGGAAGTGGGTCTCCGAGCGCAAAATCGAGCGCGACGGCGAGACCTTTACCATTGTCCAGACGTTCGATCTGAAGTCCGACGGCGCCAAACTGACCGGCAACGTCAGCGTGGTCTTCGGAGATCGCGATCCGTTTCAGGCCGAGGTCCAGGACGGCAAGATCGACGGGAACAAGTTCAACTTCGTTACGGTGATGTCCACGCCCAATGGCGAGTTCAGGGTATCCTACTCCGGAACCGTCGAAGGCGATATCCTCAAGGGATCCGCCGAGCGCGAAGGCGGCGATCCCCGCCCCTTCGAAGCCAAGCGCAAATAAGTCTATTCCGCCCGGGAGCGACGCGGCATTACAGAGCGCCGCTTCCGGAGTTAACCTATGTGGGCCCAACACTATACTCCCCTGGCCGGCAATCTCGGCCTATCCGCGCTGGTCGCCGCGCTTCCCGTATTTGCCCTGCTTTACCTGCTGGGAGTAAGGCGTAAGCCGGCCTGGATCGCTTCTCTTGCGGGACTCGGTGCCGCCATCCTGGTGGCCGCCCTCCTCTACCGCATGCCCGCCGGCAAACTGCTCCACTCGGTAGCCTACGGGGCAGCCTATGGACTGTGGCCTATCGGGTGGGTGGTGTTCACTGCCATTCTGCTCTACCGCGTCACGCTGGAAAGCGGAAAATTCGAAATCGTCAAGGATTCCGTGGGGAGCCTGACCGAAGATCGCCGCCTGCAGGCCCTTTTGATCGCCTTCGCCTTTGGCGCTTTTATCGAAGGCGCCGCGGGCTTCGGGACACCCGTGGCCGTGGCCGCCGCCATGCTGACCGGACTGGGCTTCTCCCCGTTCTACGCGGCCGGCATCTGCCTGC
>JAMCRM010000342.1 GCA_023380575.1 Acidobacteriota bacterium
GCCCTTTGGCGATTCGTCAAGTCTCTGGAAAATTTCTTCCAAACGCCCAACTTGTTGCCTTGTTACCTGCAAGTGCTCTTCCAAAGCACCGCGCAGGTCGGCGGATGAGCATTCCTTGATCATCTTCGGTAGCGCCTTCACAATCTGGTTTTCGGCGTTGTATAAGTCCCTCAGCTCCTGAATGTAGAGGTCATGCAGGGAATTCAGTCTCATGGTGTTTCCCTCCTACCTAGAGTTTGGATTTCGGATACCAGGATGACAAGCAGGAGGTATGCGCCTCGGTTGCATTTTCAACCGAACGGGCCGCCGGGATGTTAAATCGGCAACCGCCGCCGCCGCGCGGCGCCGGAAACGCGCCTGCATGAAAACATCTTCGCAACGGGCGCTATCGCAACGGCAGCGCTCCGGATGGCGGCCTCCGGCTGGTAAGATGATGGCCATGAGTCCCGAAGCCTCCCCGCCGGACGGCCCCAGGAACGAGGCCTGGCAGCGGGTGCTGCTGGCCCGGCACGCCAAACGCCCGCATGCACTCGATTACATCCAGCGCCTGATTGTGGATTTCCAGGAGATCCATGGCGATCGCAGCTTCGGCGACGACCCCGCGGTGGTGTGCGGATTCGGGTCCTTCGAGGGCCGCCCCGTGATGATCGCCGCGGAGCAGAAAGGGCGCGATACCAAGCAGAAGCTCTACCGCAATTTCGGCATGCCCAAGCCGGAGGGCTACCGCAAGGCGTTGCGCGCCATGGAGCTGGCCGCCAAGTTCGGCCGGCCGGTGATCACTCTCCTGGACACCCCCGGGGCGTACCCGGGGATCGATGCCGAGGAGCGCGGTCAGGCCGAAGCCATCGCCCGCAACCTGCGCGAGATGGCGCGGCTGGCCTGCCCCGTGATCGCGGTGTGCATCGGGGAAGGCGGCAGCGGCGGGGCTCTGGCGCTGGGCGTCGGCAACCAGGTCCTCATGCTGGAGAACGCGGTCTACAGCGTGATTTCCCCGGAAAGCTGCGCCGCCATCATTTACCGAGACGCCAGCAAGGCCGAACTGGCCGCGGGCGCCCTGCGGCTCACGGCGCAGGACCTGCTGGGCCTCGGGCTGATCGACGCCATCATTCCCGAACCGCCCGGCGGGGCTCATGAAGACCCCGAAGCAGCCGCCGCGTCCCTGCGGGAGTACCTGCGCCGCTCGCTCGACGAGCTGGCGCCCCTCGACGGCAGCGAAATCGTGCAGCATCGCTACCGCAAATTCCGCCAGATGGGCAATTTCTTCGTCTGAGAGCCGGAGATCCGGGGCAGTGCGTGCCCCTGCCTCACGGCCCCTGAAAAACCCGGGTGTTAGAATTGTGAATTCGGTTGAACTCGCTCGGGGGCGTTTGCGTCTCTATTGGTGTCCAAGCGAATAGGAGTGCGAGCCCGTGCAACGCAAATGGAAAATCCTCATCATCGGAGCGGTTCTGGTAACGCTGGGGCTGGGAGTTTACGCCAGTACGGTTTACAGCCGTCGTGGTGTGGTTACGGTGCAGACCGGCCGGGCGGTGCGGCAGGACCTGGCCAGCCTGGTGACGGCTTCGGGTGAAGTCAAACCCCGTAATTACATCAATATCGGCGCCAATGCCCAAGGGCAGCTCACGCAGATTCTGGTAAAGGAAGGCGACCGGGTAAAGAAGGGACAATTGCTGGCCCGCATCGAAAACGTACAGCCGGAAGCGGATGTCACCGCGCAGCGGGCCTCGCTGGCCTCCGCCGAAGCGGATTCCAGCGCCGCCGAAGCGGGTTTGAAAGCCGCCGATGAGAACGTGCGCACCATGCAGGCGGTTCTGGACCGGTCCAAAGCCGATCTGGAGCGCGCCCAGGTGGAATTCCAGCGCGGCCAGGACCTGATGAAGGACCAGCTCATCGCGCGGCAGGATTTCGACGCCCGCAAGGCCACCTTTGACGCCCAGCAGGCCGGCCTGCGGGAAGCCCAGACCCGCCTGGTGCAGGCCCGCGCGCAGCGCGAGCAGGTGGCCGCCCAATTGGCCGCCAGCCAGAAGCGGGTGGCGCAGGTCCGCGCCATGCTGGCACGCTTCCAGGACGTGCTGCGTAAACACGACGCGTACGCGCCGCTTGATGGCGTAGTCACCAACCTGCCCGTCAGGGTGGGGGAGACGGTGGTCCCCGGAATCCAGAATTCGCCGGCGGCTACCATCATGACCATCGCCGACATGTCCCTGATCACCGCCGAAGTCAAGGTGGACGAGACCGACATCGTCAATGTGAAGCTGGACCAGCCGGCCGAAATCACCATCGACGCCATTCCCAACAAGACCTTCAAGGGGCACGTCATCGAAATCGGCAACACCGCCATTCTGCGCTCCACCGGCCTGGCCGCCTCCCAGAGCGCCATTTCCAGCCAGGAAGCCAAGGACTTCAAAGTGGTGATCGCGCTCGACAATGCCCCGGACGAGATCCGCCCGGGACTCTCCTGCACATCCAAGATCACTACGGCCACGCGGCAGAAGGCGCTCACCATTCCCATCCAGGCGCTTACCGTGCGGCAGCGCGGCCAACTTGAACCCAAGCCCAAGAACACCGGAGCGGCACAGGCCGCGCCAAAGCCGGACCCGGCCGCCGAAAAGGCGAAGAAAGAGGAAATTCAGGGCGTGTTCGTCGTTTCCGGCGGAAAGGCCGTGTTCCATAAAGTGGAAACCGGCATCACCGGTTCCACCGACATCGAAGTGCTCAACGGCCTCAAAGAAGGCGATGAGATCATTACGGGCTCCTACCAGGTGATCCGGACCCTGGCCAACGAGGCGCAGGTCAAGGTGGACAACAAGGCTCCCGCGCCGGCCCAAAAAACGTAGGCAGTGCGGTACTTTATAGAATCGGGAAACCTAGCATGGCTATAGCGGCGGCAGAAAGAGAATTAATCGAGCGGGGCGAGCAGCTCAAGCGCGAAGGCATCGTCATCCGCACCTTCGACCTGTGGAAGACGTACATCATGGGCGACCAGGAGATCCATGCCGTCTCCGGCGTGGATATCACCATCCGCAGGGGCGAGTACGTTGCCATCATGGGGCCCTCCGGGTCGGGCAAATCGACCCTGATGAACCTGATCGGCTGCCTGGACACTCCCAGCAAAGGGCTGTATTACATCAACGGCCGCCTGGTCAGCGAGATGACCGACGACGAGCTGGCGCGCATCCGCAACAAGGAAATCGGCTTCGTGTTCCAGACGTTCAACCTTCTGCCGCGAGCCACCTCGCTGCACAATGTGGAATTGCCGCTGATCTACTCCGGGGTGAGCACCGAGAAACGTATGGAAGCCGCCAAAATGGCTATGCGGCAGGTGGACCTGGAAGCCCGCATGTATCACAAGCCGAACGAGCTTTCCGGCGGCCAGCGGCAGCGCGTGGCCATCGCCCGGGCGCTGGTGAACAACCCCTCCATCCTGCTGGCGGACGAGCCCACCGGCAACCTGGATACCGCCACCGGCAACGAAATCATGGCGCTGTTCGAACGCCTGCACCAGCAGGGCAACACCATCGTGCTGGTGACCCACGAGCACGACATCGCCATGCACGCCTGGCGCATCATTCACATCCGCGACGGCAAAGTGGAGAAGGACGAGAAGATCCGCTAGCCGTTATCGCGGCGCCGCTCACACCGTCTGCAGCTTGATATTCACCTTCTTGAGCGCGTACTGGCTCTCCTTGAGGTGCGTGCCGTAGGACGTCATCCAGTGGAAGCCCTTCATGTCGCGCGCCAGGGCGTCGCAGGAACCCTTGATCTGCACATCGATCTGGGAACGGCAGATGGGCAGGAAGGGCGCGTCGACGATCTCGCCTTCAAATCCCACCCAGGTCTGGAAATCGAAGTCGGGAATCAGGTTGGTCACGCGCGCGCCTTTGCGCATGTCCACCTTGGGCGCGGCGCCGTAATCGGATTCGAAATGGGTCACCACGCGCGTGGGCTCGGCGCGGACGCCGTCCATTTTGCGCGGCGCCGTGCAGTGGGCCAGCGTCACCACCCCATCGTGCGGATACGTGGGGTCATTCAAAAACACCGGCTTGGCCGCGATATAGTGCAGCAGAATGCCCGAGGGGATGACCACGAAGTCGGATTCGCAAAACGCCATGTAGCCCTCGTCGTTGAGGATGCTCAGCGGAAGGCAGGCGCTGGTTTCGGAAACGCCCATGATGGTGCCCATGCACTGGTTGATGGTCAGGGTGTCGGTCTGCGCCTGATCGAGAATGTCGCGCAGCACCTCCGTGAGCAGGAGGCGCTGGCGCCGGCTAC
>JAMCRM010000343.1 GCA_023380575.1 Acidobacteriota bacterium
AGGGAGCCTTTTCCCGCATGGAGCGTGCCATAGCCTCCTCCACCATGGCCCTGTCCGCAGGCTCAATGAGCGCGACGATCTCAGACCTGGGATAGATGCGCCGGGGGTTGGACAGGCCGAAGAGTTCCTCCATGGAGCCGTACCAGGAGACCATGTTCGAGGAAAAATCCCACTGCCAGAGACCGATTTGCGCTCCGTCGATGGCCAGCCGCAGCCGTTCTTCGCTGGAGCGCAGGGAGGCAAGGGCCTGGGCGAGTTCGCCGGTGCGCTCCGAAATGCGCTCTTCGAGTTCCTGCCGGGCTTGCTCCAGGGCTCGCTCGGCGTGCCACCGCTGGGAAACGTCGCGTCCTACGTGCGCCGCCCCAATGATTTCGCCTTCGGCGTTCCGGATGGAACTGCATCGTATTTCGTAGACCCCGCGCTTCCTGTGCCCGGCCCCGAATTCCTCCGTCACAATGAATTCCTCGCCGGCGAGGGGACGCGCCCAGAGCGCCAGCCCCTTGGCGGATTGTTCGGGGATGTGCGCCAGGGCGTCCCGTATGCTCATGCCGACGCGAACTTCCAGGCCAAAGATCTCCTTCATTTCTTCGTAATAAGCTGTGTTGAAGGCCAGGTAGCGGAAATCCGGATCGACCGCCGCGATCAGGTCGCGGGTTCCTTCCACGATGCCTCGCAGCAGGTTGTGGGCGCGCTGGAGTTCATCGGCCAGCTCAACCGTCCTCCGCAGGGCCTGCCGCTCGCGAAGCAGGCTCTCCGTGCGGGTGGCCTCCGCCACAACCCGCCCAATGACATCGCGCCTGAGAACCAACACGCTGATCACCAGCCCGTTGAACGCCAGCAGGCCCATGGTGAAGATCAGGCCTGAGACGCGCTGGGTATTGGTTCGTGCGGCCCGCGACCGCTCTCCCATGACACGCGCCTCTTCGGCGCGCAGATCGAATAATACCTGGCGAATCCGGACGGAGAGTCTTCTGCCCGCGCTGGCTCTGGCGGGGTCCAGTGCGATACCCGCTCCGCTGCGTTCGGCGATGTCGAGCGTGTCCGCAACAAATTTGAGACGCTCCGGCATCAGCTCTTTCAATAATGCCAGGCGGGCCTTCTGCACGGGACTGTTCCCGATCTTCGCCGCGATTTCCCCCAAGACCGCCCGGATGGCCGCACTCCGCTGGGCGAAGGCGGCACGAGCTGCGGGCTGCCGGGTCAGCACATACTCCTGCGCGGAGTTATCGGCCGCGTTAAGATTGCCGAACAGGTTGTCCATGAGAGAGATGCGATGCATCGTCTCCTGGACCAGGAGCTGCAGTTCCCCGGAGCGCCGGACGGTGTGACAGCTTTCCACCGCGGTGGCGAGCAGCAGGAATACCGCGAACCCGTAAACGACCAGGAGCCTGGATTTCAACAAAGCCGGGGTGTTTAGCATTGCACCGGGAAAACTGCCTTCACCGTCACACCATTGCCATGGTCAAGGACCTCCAGGCGGCCCCGCAACTGCCGTGCGCGTTCCCGCATCCCCAGAATTCCAACGCCCAAATTGGGAAAGGGATGTCCGGCGACCCTGCGCGGCAGTCCCTTGCCGTGGTCGGTGATCTCGAGTTCGATTCGCCCGTCCGTTTTGGAAAGGCGGATGAGCGCGTCGGGGCTGCCGGAATGGCGATGAACGTTCGCCAGGGCCTCCTGCACGATCCGGAAGAGGGCCGTTTCAAGCTCCGGCATGAGGCGTTCGAGCCCGGGCGGCACATCCAGTGTGACCTGAATCGAGGTCCGTTTGGAGTAGCCGTCCTTAAAGTTTTCCAGAGCCGAAAGAAGGCCGAATTCGTCGAGCAGCGGGGGATGCAGCAGGTAGGACATGGCGCGCAGTTCCCGGGTGCACTGCTCGGCCAGCGTGCGGCACTCCCCTAGGAGTCCGTGCCTGCGCTCTTCGCCGAGACCCCGGCGGTCCGCCTGGCTGAGCATCATGCAGAGCGCGGCGAGCACCTGGCCGGTGCTGTCATGCAGTTCGCGGGCAAGGCGCCTGCGCTCCTCGTCCTGCAGGTGCAGCAGGTCCCCGGAGAGCTGATGGAGGGATTCGTTCACGCGGCGGATCTCCTCTTCGGCGCGTTTCCGCTCGGAGATGTCGCGCAGCGCCAGCACGGCTCCCTGAGGCCGGCCGTCCCCGCCGATACGGGCGGTGTTGACCTCCACGGGGGTCGCGTTTCCTTTCGCCGACAGGCACAGACAGGTTCCGTTCCGGGTTGGCGGGCGCTGTTCATCAGACAGAATGAGATCGGTGAGATTTTCGCCGCCGCCGCCCTCCTGATCGGGCACGAGGCGCAGAACCTGGCGGACGGGTTTGCCCAGCGCGTGCTGTTCGGCTATTCCGGTTAGGGTCTCCGCGGCGGGGTTCATGGAACACACGTTCCCCTCGCGGTCCATGGCGATGATGCCTTCGCGAATGGAGAACAGCACCGCTTGCAGCCAGTGCCGCTGTTCCCGTATGCGGCGCTCCAGCACAGCCTTATCGAGCGCCACCTGCAAGGTGGCGTGGAGTTCCCTGCCGCCAAACGGCTTGGCCAGGTAGCCGTAGGCGCTGGCCTGCCGGGCGCGCTGGATGGTTTGCTCGTCCGTGTGGGAGGTGAGGAACACCACCGGGATATCGAACTTCTGCCGCAGGATGATGGCCGCCTCGATTCCGTCGAGGTCCCCTTCGAGCCAGATGTCCATCAAAACGAGGTCGGGGCGGGTGGTCTGGACGGACGCGATCGCTTCCGCGGCGGTAGCCGCCGTGAAGGGAACGTTGTAACCCAGATCCCGCAGCCTCCGCTGCAGGTCCATGGCAATGAGGCCTTCGTCCTCCACAATCAGGATCTGTTCGGGTCCCCTGTGGCCGTCCCCGGCAACGC
>JAMCRM010000344.1 GCA_023380575.1 Acidobacteriota bacterium
CACCGGGCTCCGGTAAACGCCGACGCGTTCGAACTGCCGGTCGATGTAGGTCTCCTTCGGCCCGCGGCCGTACCAGGTGATGTTCTCCAACCCCGGCGCCACGACCAGTTCCGTGCCGAAGCGCGGCATCATGGAGAGCTTTTCCTTGCCGGGCCGGTAGGCGCATTCCACCTCCACATCGCCCGTGCCGTAAATGGTGTAGGTCATGGAGTACGTCGCACCCACCACGGGCAGATCGGCGTTCACTTCCACGCGCGCGCTGGAATCGTCCAGCTTGCGCACCTGCACGCTTTTCACGTCCCACCCGGGCCCCGCGTCGCGCCAGAGAGTGATCTCCGGGCTCTTGTTTTTCGGCCGTTTGCCCTCGTTTTTCACCGCGCCATGGTCGTTGCACGTGGTCGCGCGCCAGAAGTCCGGCCGCGGCCCACGCTCCAGCAGATCGACGCCCTTATATCGATAGCCCGCGATCACGCCGTCTTTCTTATCGAAGCGCAGGGAAAAGGCCTTCCCCGTGAACGTCGCCTCGCCTTCGCCGTCCTTCACCTGAAGTTGCGCCGCCTTCAATGGCTGGAACCGCTGCGCCGGAACGCTCCCGGGCATGGCGAACTGGTCCCATGCGATCTCGTGCCCTTTGGCCGCCCACGACGTGTCGTGCTTGAGCACGAAGCTCACGTTCAGCCAGTACTCCACACCGGGCTTCGGCTGCAGTTTGGGCAGGGCCAGCTTGTAAGTCTTTTCCTCGCCCGGTTGCATGTCCAACTCCGGCAGATGTCCGCTGGCGATCGTCCGGCCTTCCGCCTTTACCTCCCAGAGGCCCTCGGCTACGTCCTTCGGATTCGTGAAGTCGAACCAGTTTTTGACCCGGATGGTGCCCGAAGCCAGGTCCGCCGGCGCAGCATGTAGATTGCGATAGACGTACTTGATGGCCCACAGCCCCGGATGCGGCGTGCGGTCGGCCGCCACCAGCCCGTTGTTGTTGAAGTCATTGTCATTGCGCACGCCGGTCTTGTCTTCCCACCAGCCGCCATACGCCAGAAACGTCGGCTTCGAGGTGTTCATGCGGTATTCGCCAGGCACGGGCAGCTTGATGCCCTGGTCCACCCAGTCCCACACGAACCCGCCCTGCGCGTTCGTTCCCGAATAGAAAATATCCCAGTACTCCTTCAGGCCGCCGTTGCTGTTGCCCATGGCGTGCGTGTACTCGCACAGGATGAGCGGCATGTCCGGCCGCTCCGCCGCCAGTTTTTTCACGCGGTCGGGCGATGGGTACATATGCGAGTTGATGTCCGAGTTCGGACCGCCGTCGCGCGAAGAGCCCTCGTAATGGAACGGCCGCGAGGGGTCGCGCTGCTTCGTCCACTGGTACGCCGCCGCCGCATTCGGCCCGTCGCCCGATTCGTTCCCCATGGACCAGATGATCACCGAAGGATGATTCTTGTCGCGCTCCACCATGCGCTCGACGCGGTCCACGTAGGCTTCCTTCCATGCCGGATCGTTGGTCAGCCGGTTCTGGTTCGTGTTGCCGTAATGATGAACCTCAATATTCGCTTCGTCCAGCACGTAGATGCCGTAGCGGTCGCACAGATCGTACCAGGCGGGCTCGTTCGGATAGTGGCAGGTGCGCACGGCGTTCACGTTGAACTGCTTCATCAGCCGGATGTCCTTGAGCATCGACTCCAGCGGCACGTACTTGGCGGTATCCTCGCTGTGCTCGTGGCGGTTCACACCCTTGATCAGCACCGCCTTACCGTTCACCATCAGGCGCGCGTTCCGGATCTCCACCTTGCGGAACCCCACGTTCGACGGAATCACCTCCAGCGTATTGCCGCCATCGTCTTTCAGGGTCAGGAGCAGCTTGTAGAGATACGGCGTCTCCGCCGACCACTTATGCGGATTCGCCACTGCCATCGAGAGCGCCACGGACGCCTCGCCGCCCCCGGCGACTTCCACCGGACCGGTCACCGGCTTGCCCACCGGCGCGCCGGCCGCATCGAACAGCGCGGCCGTGAGCGACACCTTCGCGGCTTTCGCCGAGGTGTTCCGGGCCGCCGCTTTCACCACCAGCGTCGCATCGCGGTAGGCGCCGTCCAGGTCCGTGCGGGCTTCGAAATCGCGCACGTGCTGTAACGGTGTGGACCACAGATATACGTCGCGGAAAATTCCGCTCATGCGCCACATGTCCTGGTCTTCCAGGAAAGCGCCGTCGCCGAAACGGTACACCTCCACGGCCAGCAGGTTGCTGCCCGCCTTCAGGTGCGGCGTAATGTTGAACTCCGCGGGCGTGCGGCTATCCTCGTTATAGCCCAACTTCTGCCCGTTCACCCATGCGTAGAACGCGGAGTCCACACCGTCGAAATGCAGATAGATGGGGCGCCCTTTCCACGATGGCGGCACGGTGAAACGCACGCGATAGCTTCCCACGGGGTTGTAATCGTGGGGCGGCTGCGGCGCCGCGTTCACGTCCTGCGGCCACGGATAGATGATGTTGGTATAGATCGGGATGTCGAAGCCGTGCATCTGCCAACTGGAAGGCACGGGAATGGTGCGCCATTTCGTGTCGTCGTAATCCGGACGGTAGAAATCGAGCGGGCGGTCCGCCGGGCGCAGCGAGCCCTGGAATTTCCAGGTGCCGTTCAGCAGCTCGAACCACGGCGATTTCGAGCGCTCCCCGGTTTTCGCCAGTTCCGCCGAGGGATACGCCATCATCGTGGCATGGGGCCGTTCGGTCCCGGCGTGGATCACCGCCGGGTTATCCCACTCCGGCCGCTCCGCCGCAGGCAGCAATACGGTCAACAGTAACGGAAGAATAAAAAGTCGCATTTCGATATCTCTACAGTAACTCACCTGACGGCTGCCGTGAGGACACGGTTCGCGCGCGGAATTTCGATAAGGGTGGACCACATGAAATATAGGCGGCGCTTATTTACAAGAATACTGCACTGAGCGCTAGAATCTGGGTTTACATGCGAAGACGGTCATTTCTACAGCTTGCCGGCGGCGCCTGCGCGCCGCCCCTCTTTTCCAGCCCGCGGCAGCCCAACGTCGTCGTCCTTCTCGCCGACGACATCGGCTACGGCGACCTAAGCTGCTACGGCGCCACCCGGGTCAAGACACCGAATCTGGACAGGCTCGCCGCACAAGGACTGCGTTTCACCGACGCCCATTCCTCGGCCGCCACCTGTACCCCCAGCCGCTACTCCCTCATCACCGGCTAATACGCTTTTCGCAAA
>JAMCRM010000345.1 GCA_023380575.1 Acidobacteriota bacterium
CGGCCGGTCAATGGCAAATACCGCTGTTGGACCTGTCTTCGCGAATACTCCGTCCGGTGGTGAGAAAAATGTCAAAATAGCAGTTAATGATCGAACATCTTCGACCGGGCGTTTCGGCAACAAATGCCCGGGTCTGCCTTTTTGATTTTGACGGGCCAGTCTCACTGATTCGCTCCGGCTGGATGGATGTGATGGTCCCGATGATGGTCGAGAGCCTCCTCGACCTCAAGACGGGAGAGACCGAGGACGAACTCCGTCTGATCGTGGAGGACTTCATCGGCCGGCTCACCGGGAAACAAACCATCTACCAGATGATCGAGCTTTGCGAGCAGATCAAGGCTCGTGGCGGAACGCCTCGCGATCCCCTGGAGTATAAGAAACAATATCTGGATCTGCTTCACTACGAAATCCGCGATCGCATCCGCGAACTGCGCGACGGCAGTGCGTCCCCGGAAAAATACCTCGTGCCGGGAGCGAGGGCTCTGCTGGAGGCGCTGAAAACGCGGGGCCTCAAGATGTACCTGGCCAGCGGGACCGACCAGGAGTACATGCGCGATGAGGCGCGCCTGCTGGACGTCGAGCGGTACTTCGACGGCGGTGTTTACGGCTCTCTCGACGATTATAAGAGTTTCTCCAAGAAGATCCTGATCCAGCGCCTGATCGCTTCGGCCGCGTGCGCCGGTTCGGAATTCCTGGGTTTCGGCGACGGTTACGTCGAAATCGAAAACGTGAAGGAAGTGGGCGGCGTGGCGGTGGGCGTTGCCACGGACGAGCCCGCGTGCCGCACCGTGGACGAATGGAAGCGGAAGCGACTGGTGAGTGTGGGCGCGGATTTCATCATCCCGAACTATCTTTGCCGGGACGAATTGCTGCGGACGTTGTTCTCCAATGGCCAGTAGATACGAGATTTTCGACCGCTCGCGGTTGTCCATCAAACCGCTCGCCGGGCGGATTCACGATTTAACGATGGAGCGCTGGCTGGGCCTCGAAGAGGCGCCTTTGCCTTACGAAAATGCGCAACTGCCGGTGCTGGCGGAGCGTCTGGCGGCGGCGAAAGAGGCGGGCGCGGCCCGCATCCTCATGATGGGAGCGCACGTGCTCCGCGCCGGAGTGAACCGGCAGATCATCGATCTCGCGGAGCGCGGGTTCATCGACCACATCGCCATCAACGGCGCCGGCGCTATCCACGATTACGAACTGGCGCGCATCGGCGCCACCACCGAGAGCGTCGCGCGCTACATCCGCTCCGGCGAGTTCGGACTGTGGCGCGAGACCGGCGAGTTGAACGACTGGATCCGCGAGGCCGAGGCGCTTTCGCTCGGTCTGGGCGAGAATGTGGGCCGCCGGATCGCGTCGAGCGATTTTCCGCATAAGGAACTCAGCGTCCTCGCCGCCGCATACCGGTTGCGGGTGCCGGTGACGGTCCACGTCGGCATTGGCTACGATATTCTGCACGAGCACCCGAATTGCGATGGGCAGGCGCTGGGCGGGGCCAGTTACCGCGATTTTCTCATCTTCGCCAGAACGGTGGAGCGGCTCGAAGGCGGCGTGCTGCTCAGCTACGGCTCCGCCGTGATGGCGCCCGAGGTCTATCTGAAAGCGCTCTCCATGGCGCGCAATGTGGCGCATCAGCAAGGGCGCCGGATCCGGAATTTTGCCACCGCCGTTTTCGATCTCCATTCCATTTCCGGCGACATCCACCAGGAACTGCCCAAGACCGATCCGGCCTATTACTTCCGGCCGTACAAGACGATCCTGGTGCGCACCGTGGCCGATGGCGGCGAGAGTTTTTATTTTTGCGGCGACCACCGGGCGACCTTTCCGGCTCTGCGGCGCGCCATTATCGAAGCGGCATGAGTGCGATCAGAACGCTGGCCATCGATATCGGCGGCACCAAATTCACCATGGCAGGGTTCGAAGGCGAGGGCTTGGTCGCACGCGCATCCCGCGCCACCGATAAAGAAGGCGGGCGCGAGTGGATGCTGGAGCAGATTGCCTCGATCGCCCGCGAATGGCGGCGGGATATGGATCGATGGATCCAACGGCACCGGAATTCGCCGCAACGGTCGATTTTACGAACCAGCGCGTGGCGCTCTCCACGCATGTGGGCGGCTGGCGCGATTTTCCGCTGCCGGAATACCTGCGCGATACGCTCAGCGTCCCGGTCATTATGGACAACGATGCCAATGTCGGCGCTATCGGAGAGGCGGTGTTCGGGGCGGGGAAGGGCTGCTCGCCTCTGTTTTACATGACCCTTTCGACCGGCATCGGCGGCGGCATTTACGCCGGCGGCAACGTGTGGCGGGGCGCCGATTCCTACGCCGGGGAAATCGGCCACTTGACCATTCATCCCGGCGGCAAGGACTGCCTCTGCGGCGCCAAGGGCTGCTTCGAACGCCACTGCTGCGGGCTGTGGATGGAACGGGATTACGGCAAAACGGCTAAAGAGCTTTTGCAGGATCCTGAGTTCGTGCGCCGCTACGTGGTGGATGTCGCCGGAAATGGAATGGAGATCGAAAACGGCGGTGGCAAAATTCCGGATCCGGCGCCCTTGCTGATGCGCCACATTGCGCGCCATGGA